>NZ_JAXCIS010000165.1:0-31621 GCF_034044025.1 Pseudomonas sp. SED1 | reverse complement strand
GGTTCCGTCAGTTGAGATTGGCGAGCAGCCGCTCCAGCGTTTTGCTCACACCCACATCCTGCAGGCTCTCGAAACACCGCTCAAACGCTGCCACAAACTCGGGCGAGTTGGGAATAGCTGTACCAAAAATCTCCTCCACCCCCAGCAGCCGCTTGCTGATCAACGCATCTTCCGTCACCAGCCCCTGGCAAAACTCGGCGCGGGGATCCGGGATGCGGTAGATCACGCCATTCTCATCCACGCCTTTCAAGTACAGCGCCCACGCGGCCACCACCAGTGCGGCACGCTCGGTCTCGCGGCCATCGGCAATCAGGCGGTTGATGGTGGGGACGGTGAACTTGGGAAACTTCGACGAGCCATCGGAGCACACGCGCTCCAGCTGATCGGCGATCGCCTGGTTGGAAAAGCGGTCCACCAGGGTCTGCTTGTATTCGGTCAAGTCGATCCCCGGGACCGGCGCCAGGTTGGGCGTGACATCCAGGTCCATGTAGGCGCGCATATAGGCCACGAACAACGGGTCATTCATGGTCTCGTGGACGAAGCGGTAGCCCTTCAGGAAACCCAGGTACGTCAGCGCCAGGTGGCTGCCGTTGAGCAGGCCGATCTTCATCTCTTCGTACGGCGTCACGTCATCGGTGAACTGCACGCCTACCGTTTCCCACGCCGGGCGGCCGTTGACGAACTTGTCTTCCAGTACCCATTGCACAAACGGCTCGCAGACCACCGGCCAGGCGTCGTCAATGCCGTGATCGTCGTGCAGTTGCAGGCGGTGCGCGGTGCTGGTCATCGGTGTAATGCGGTCGACCATGGCATTCGGGAAACTCACGTTGGCCTTGATCCACTCATGCAGTTCAGCGTCATGCAACGCGGCGAAGGCCAGCAGGGCCTTGCGAGTCACGGCGCCGTTGTGGGGCAGGTTATCGCAGGACATCACGGTAAACGCCGGCACTCCGGCCGCCCGGCGCTGGGTCAACGCAGCGCAGATAAAGCCGAACACGGTTTTCGGCGCGCCCGGGTTGGCCAGGTCATGCTGGATCTGCGGCAGGTTAGCCATGAACTCGCCGTTGCTGTCGTCGATGCAGTAGCCGCCTTCGGTGATGGTCAGCGAGACAATGCGAATCTCTGGACTGGCCAGCTTGTCGATCAGCGCCTGGGCGCCATCTTCGGCCAGCAGCATGTCGCTGATGGAACCGATCACACGCACTTCGGTATCGTCGGTGTCGCCCAGTTCATACAGGGTAAACAGGTAGTCCTGGCCGGCCAGGTCGTCCCGTGCCTTGCGGTCTTCGCCACGCAGGCCGACCCCGCAAATGCTCCAGTCCAGGCCCACGCCGGTATTCATCAAGGCGTCGGTGTAATACGCCTGGTGCGCGCGGTGGAAGCCGCCGACGCCAATGTGCGCGATGCCCTGGCGGGTGTTGGCAATCGCATAGGCTGGCAGTTGCACTTCAGGGGCCAGTTGCGTGAGGTTTTGCTTATTCAGTTTCATCAGGAAATTCTCGCGAAATCAGGCGGCGGCGCGCAGTGGGCGGGCGACCGCAACGCCGTCAGCGTCGAACAGGTGGCATTGGGTCGGGTCCAGGTACAACTGCAGGGTTTCGCCATACTGGCTGGCCATGTCGCCACGGATCCGCAAGGTCAACGGCTCCTTGCTGGCGGTAATGACGTGGCAGAAGGTGTCGCTGCCCAGGCGCTCACCGACATCGGCGGTCACGGTCAGGGTGGCCTGGCCAGGGGTGGCAATTTCCAGGTGTTCCGGACGAATGCCCAGGGTCACCGCGCTGCCAGCGCTCAAGGTTGCGCTGCTCAGGGGCAGGCTGATGCGGCCGCCGGCGTCCAGTTCGACTTCGCAGCTCTGGGCATCCACGCGGCTGACCTTGCCCTTGAGGAAGCCCATTTTCGGCGTGCCCAAAAAGCCTGCGACAAACAGGTTGGCCGGCTGGTGATACAGCTCCAGCGGCGAGCCCACCTGTTCCACACGGCCGCTGTTGAGCACCACCACCTTGTCGGCCAGGGTCATGGCTTCGACCTGGTCGTGGGTCACGTAGATCATGGTGGCTTGCAGTTCTTTATGCAGGCGCGACAGCTCCAGGCGCATCTGCACCCGCAGGGCCGCATCGAGGTTGGACAGCGGTTCGTCGAACAGGAAGATCTTCGGGTTACGCACAATCGCACGGCCGATGGCGACACGCTGGCGCTGGCCGCCAGACAACTGCTTGGGCTTGCGCTCAAGCAGAGGGCCCAGCTCGAGGATCCGCGCCGCTTCGTTGACCTTGCTCTCGACAATCTTCTTGTCGACACCGGCCAGGTCCAGGGCAAAGGACATGTTCTTGCGCACGCTCATGTGCGGGTACAGCGCGTAGGTCTGGAACACCATCGCCAGGTCGCGCTTGGCCGGGGTGACTTCGGTGATGTCGCGACCATCCAGCTCGATGGTGCCTTCGGTGACTTCTTCCAGGCCGGCAATCAGGCGCAGCAGGGTGGATTTACCGCAGCCCGACGGGCCGACGAACACCACGAATTCCTTGTCGTTCACTTCAAGGTCGATGCCCTTGATGATGGAGAAACCTTCGAAGCCTTTTTGCAGATTCTTGATTTTCAGGTTGGCCATGATGGGCCTCCGCTTCTAAATATTTTTGAAGGAGCCGTTACTTCACGGCGCCGAAGGACAAACCGCGGACCAGCTGTTTCTGGCTGATCCAGCCAAAGATCAGGATCGGCGCACAGGCCAGGGTCGACACGGCAGACAATTTGGCCCAGAACAAGCCTTCAGGGCTTGAGTAGGAGGCGATCAACGCGGTGAGCGGCGCGGCGTTGGACGAGGTCAGGTTCAGCGACCAGAACGCCTCGTTCCAGCACAGGATCAGCGACAGCAACACCGTGGAAGCCAGGCCGCCCTTGGCGATCGGCAGCAGCACCCGGACCATTTCCTGCCACAGGGTGGCGCCGTCGAGGCGGGCGGCTTCGAGGATGTCCTTGGGGATGTCCTTGAAGTAGGTGTAAACCATCCAGACCACGATCGGCAGGTTGATCAGGGTGTAGATGATGATCAGCGCAATGCGCGTGTCCAGCAGGCCGAAGCTCTTGGCCAGCAGGTAGATCGGCATCAGCACGCCCACCGGCGGCAGCATCTTGGTGGAGAGCATCCACAGCAACGTGCCCTTGGTGCGCTTGGTCTCATAGAAGGCCATGGAGTAGGCGGCCGGTACCGAGATCAGCAGGCACAACGCGGTGGCACTGAAGGAAATCAGCACCGAGTTCCAGGCGTAGCTGAAGTAGTTGCTGCGCTCGTTGATGTGCAGGTAGTTCTCCAGCGTCGGCGTGAAGATGAACTGCGGCGGCGTGGCGAACGCGTCGATTTCGGTCTTGAAGCTGGTCAGCACCATCCAGAAGATCGGGAAGAAAATCAGGATCGCGATGGCCCAGGCCAGGGTGCCGAGCAGCACGCTTTGCAGGCGGCGGGATTGTTGAAGCGTCATGGCGCGGCCCTCAAGGCTTGTCAGTCAGGTTTTTGCCGATCATCCGCACCAGGATGATCGCCGCGATATTGGCGATGACCACGGCAATCAAGCCGCCGGCCGAGGCCATGCCCACATCGAACTGCACCAGCGCCTGGTTGTAGATCAGGTAGGCGAGGTTGGTCGAGGCGTAGCCGGGGCCACCGTTGGTGGTGGTGAAGATTTCCGCGAACACCGAGAGCAGGAAGATGGTTTCGATCATCACCACCACGGCAATCGGGCGCGCCAGGTGCGGCAGGGTCAGGTGCCAGAAGATCGCGATGGCGCCGGCCCCGTCGAGGCGGGCGGCTTCCTTCTGTTCCTGGTCGAGGGACTGCATGGCGGTCATCAGCAACAGGATCGCGAAGGGCAGCCATTGCCAGGACACGATGATAATGATCGACAGCAACGGGTAATGGGCCAGCCAGTCCACCGGCTGGGCACCGAACAGCTTCCACACGTAGGCGAGAATTCCCGACACCGGATGGAAAATCAGGTTCTTCCAGATCAGCGCACCGACGGTGGGCATGATGAAGAACGGTGAAATCAGCAACACCCGCACCAGGCCGCGACCGAAGAACTCGCTGGCTTCCAGCAGGGCACTGATCAGTACGCCAAACACCACGCTGATCAGCAATACGCTGCCCACCAGCAACAGGGTGTTGGTGGCGCCGGGCAAGAAGCCCGAGTCGGTGATGAAGTAGGTGAAGTTCTCCAGCCCCACGAACTGGTTTTCGCCGGGGTAGAGCAGGTTGTAGCGAATCAGCGAGAAGTACAGGGTCATGCCCAGCGGCACGATCATCCACAGCAGCAACAAAGCCACCGAGGGGCTGACGAGGAACCAGCCGGGGTTGATCAAGCGGCTTTTACGCGGCTTGTCCGGCGAAGCGGTTTGCACTTGGGCAGTGGTGGTATTCATGGTGATCAGGACCGAGTAGAGACAGGTACGCAAAGCCCCTGTAGGAGCGAGGCTTGCTCGCGAAGGGATTCCAGGCGCATCGCTGCGGTGGATGTACCTTTTTCGCGAGCAAGCTCGCTCCTACAGGTGTTGGGGGTTACTTGGGATAACCAGCCCGCTTCATTTCGCGTTCGGTGAAGGTCTGTGAATCTGCCAGGGCTTTGTCCACAGTGGAGCCACCGGTCAGTGCACTGGAGAAGAACTTGCCGACCTGGGTACCAATCGCCTGGAATTCAGGAATGGTCACCAGCTGGATGCCCACATACGGCACCGGCTTGGCCGACGGGTCTTTCGGGTTCGCGACTTTCAGCGATTCCAGCGTCACCTTGGCGAACGGTGCAGCCTTCATGTATTCGTCGCTGTAGGTCGACGTGCGGGTACCTGGCGGTACGTTGGCAATCCCGTCGGTCTTGGCGACCAACTGGCTGTATTCCTTGGAAGTAGCCCAGGTGGTGAAGACCTTGGCGGCGTCCTTGGCTTTGGAGCTGGTTGGAATCCCCAGGGACCAGGAGTACAGCCACGAAGTACCTTTTTCGGTTTTCTCGTGCGGTGCAAAGGTAAAGCCGACGTGGTCAGCCACCTTGCTTTGGGTCTTGTCGGTCACGAACGAGCCGGCGACGCTGGCGTCGACCCAGATCGCGCACTTGCCGCTGTTGAACAGCGCCAGGTTTTCGTTGAAACCGTTGCTGGAAGCACCCGGCGGGCCGGACTTCTTCATGTTGTCGACGTAGAAGTTCAGCGCGTCTTTCCACTCCGGCCCGTTGAATTCCGGCTGCCATTTCTCATCGAACCAGCGCGCACCGTAGCCGTTGGCCAGGGTGGTGATCAGCGCCATGTTCTCGCCCCAGCCGGCTTTGCCCCGCAGGCACAGGCCGTACTGTTCCTTGTCTTTATTGGTGAGTTTGGCGGCGAACTCGCCGATCTGCGTCCAGGTGGGGTGCTCAGGCATGGTCAGCCCGGCGTCCTTGAACAGGTCGGTGCGGTAATAGGTGATGGAGCTTTCGGCATAGAACGGCAGGGCGTACAGCGAGCCTTTGACGGAAAGGCCGTCACGCACAGACGGGAAAACGTCGTCCAGGTCGTAGGAGGCAGGCAGGTCCTTCATCGGTTCCAGCCAGCCCTTGGCGCCCCAGAGTGCAGCTTCGTACATGCCGATGGTCAACACGTCGAACTGTCCGCCTTGGGTGGCGATGTCGGTAGTGAGGCGTTGGCGCAGGACGTTTTCTTCGAGTACCACCCAGTTCAGCTTGATCTCCGGATGCTCGGTCTCGAAGGTTTTCGAGAGCTTCTGCATGCGGATCATGTCGCTGTTGTTGACGGTGGCAATGGTCAGGGTTTGCGCGCCAAGACTGACGGCGCTCAGGGTCATGCAGGTACAGGCAAGCAGAGCTTTAGCTGTGAACTTCATCGCGCACTCCATTTCTGCGCCCAGCGGCTACAGAAGGACAGTTATTGTTGTTGTGTCTTCCACGACTGCTGGAAGAGTGTGCGTTGATTACAGCCTTCAATTGGCGTGCTGACAAATCCTTGGGAGCACTTTTACTGATACTTTTTTGCACTCGGTCGTAAATGCGCTGAAACGGTTTACTGCGCAGGGCTTTACCGTAGGAGCGAGCTTGGTCGCGAAAAAGGTACATCCACCGCAGCGATGCGCCTGGAATACTTTCGCGAGCAAGCTCGCTCCTACAGGGGGGCGTTGAATTGATTAAGCGAGGTTTTGCTCGGTCAGGCGCTGCACCGCCAAACGCCGGTAGTGCGAGGGCGTCATGCCTTTGAGCTGCTGGAACCGGCGGTTGAAGTTGGAGATGTTGTTGAAACCCGACTCAAAGCACACATCCGTCACGGCCTTATCGCCATCGGCCAATAGCTCGCAGGACTTGCTGATACGCAGGCGATTGACGAACTCGATGAAGGTGCGCCCGGTGGCTTGTTTGAATACGCGGGAGAAGTAGGTGGGCTTCATGCCGAGGTATTCAGCCACTTCTTCCAGGGACAACTCCCGGGCGTAGTGGGCAAAAATGTAGTCCACCGCGCGGTTGGTGCGGTCGATGCTGTGTTCATCGGCCAGTTGCGGGGTGGTCACGCCCGAAAGCAGTTGGTAATCCTCACAGGCACTGAGCACCTCCAGCAGGATGAAGAAGTGCCCGAGGCGCGCCATGCCCTGGGCGTCCTCGATGCGCTGCATCAGGCTCATGGCCTGGGCGATGGTCTTTTTGCAGCGAAATTCGATGCCGTATTGTGCTCGTTCCAGCAGCGGCGTCAGGGTCTTGAGTTCGGCGAATATCTGACCGCCGCCTTCAAACAGGTCGTCTGTGAAGTTCACCAGCATGTCGCGCTTGGGCACCACTTCGTCCTCGGCCACCTGGCTGATCCAGTTGTGGGGCAGGTTGGGGCCAGTGAGGAACAGGCTTTCCGGGTAGAAGTTGCCGATGTAGTCGCCGATGAACACCTTGCCGGAGCTGGCGACGATCAAATGCAGCTCGTATTCCTTGTGGAAATGCCAGCGCACTAAGGGGCACGGGAAGCCGTGTTGGCGATAGATGATGGACAGACCATTGTGATCGTCCATCAGCTCGTAGGAAGGATCGGTGATTCTCGCTGCTCGGGTCATGCTGCAGTCGCTTTATTGTGGGGTCGCAAAAAGGATAATGCCCCCTTGTGCGCCAGCTCGCCAGCGTCGGTGTTTATAGGCTGCGGTTTTTCGCCTCGCAAAAAACGGCGCGATCATCCATAACTGGCCAGGCATCGCGCCGTCTTTTGACTGGGTATCGGCGGGTCAGGCGCTCAAGGCGGGTTGGCTGTACCCATGGTCATCCGGGGTTTTCGGCAAATTGAACAGCGTGTTAGTCCAGTGGTTATCGAGGGGGCTCATGTTTGGGTTTCCAATTTCCCGGATCTTCCACCCCAATGCGTCCCATCTTTTCATGGTGGCCTCCAGCTCGGCGGTGTATTGCCTGGCGGGGCAGGCTATTTCGGCCCAGGGGTCAACGATCCAGGCATCGGCCCATTGGGCTTGCGAGAAGTCGGCAGTACCGGCAGGCAAGACAGACGGGCCGCCAACCACGGTGAACGCGTGAGCGTCGCCCGCTGACCAGGTATAAGCGCGACCCCCACTTTCGTTGATGATGTCCTGGGCGAGCAGGCTCATTTCCCCACAGTTCCCGGCGCCACTTTTCAAGGCCTGGGCTCCAAGGTCATTGGTGCGGGGATTCGCTGTTTTACGCAACCATGCAAGGGCCTCGTTCGCGGCATCGGCGCGTTTTATGTCGGAAAGTGAGCGTATCTGGTTGCTGGGACCCAACCCTGTGGCTTTCATCGCTCGGTCCACCGATTCCTTTGCACTCAGCGCATAAAACCGGTTTTTTTGTTCAGTGGTCATGCTGGCAAAGTCATTGGGTTTTGTCAGGACGGAAATCTTGTTCGGCATCATTGAAACATTGGTTTTGCCGAGCGCGCCTCGCGTTTGCAACTGGAACACTGCCTCACGCTGCTGCTCAGGGGTCATCGTGGCGGTCTTGTTTTTCAGGTCATTGATTTGAGCTTTTGAGTAGCCATTTTTTTCCAGTGACTTATACGCGTCGGTCAGTTTCGGCAGCGCGATGAAGTTGGCGTCGTTCGGATGTGCTGAATTGCCCTGCCGTATATAAAATTTTGATCGATATTTTTGTGCTAACGCCAACTCAAATTCTGTAGCGTTGCATTTGAGGAATGACACATCCGTTGCGGGTGGCGTAGTGAGCTTCACGTAATAGAACTCAGCAGTATCAGCCTCAATCACCAGATATTTCGATGGATCACCCGCTTTAGGGCTGGACACCACTATGCCCCTCATCTCACGTTGATCGTTGACGCTGCGGGTTATGCTGCCGAGCTTCACCACACGCGTTTCTTTTTCAAGAAACGGATTGGTTTTCTCAAAGGGGAGGCCGAAACCTGGATCGTTGATTATTTTTCCATCGATATGCATTTTGTATTCGATGGGTTGGTTGACGGGCAAAGGTACAAGCTTGGTGCCCATTTCAGTGTCGACCATTTTATGTATGCGCCTTTCCCTGACAACGAACCGGTCGCTGTTGAATAGTTTGCGCGGGGAAGGAAAAAGACGCTCATGCTCCAATGCCTGCAACTCCAGCTGCAACTCGTTGCCGGTGCTGACGATGATCCTGGAGAAGCACTCATCGTTGGTGCCGCGTCTTACCCTCGCGCCCGGCGCGGGTGGCACTGGGCAAACGGCTTCGAAGTTCTCCAACTGCGCCTCGTGCCCGGCTGATTCCACGTCCGTCAGTTTGCCAGGCCGTTTGGCGTTATAGCGATAGACTTTCTCGCCATCCACCACATCAAAGCCGTCCGAGCGGGAGATGACATAGGCATCTTCTGCCAATGATTGCTCGGTGACCAACGCCTTGGTGCCGTCAAAGAAGGTTTCAGTTTGCAGCGGGAGGGTTGATGGCGCGCGAGTGCTTGGCTGGATAAAGGGGTCTTCAGGTACGCTGCTTGCACCCACGGAAAACAGGCTGTTGAGTGCGCCATCTACGGCCTTTACAGCGCCATCTTTGCGCTCAGCCAAGGTGTCGCCCGATACCGATTTTTCTATGCCAAGAGCTGTTTCAGCGATCGCGGCGCTTGTAGCAACCCCAGCGACGATGGCGCCTGCCGGCGCAAACTTTGCCAAGAGTCCCGCAGCCACAGAGATGTCGTTGAGCCATGTGTCGCGAATCACCTCGCTGTTTGACTTGATCACCGTGTCTGCGTCACTGCTCATGCGTTTTTCGGTTGCATCAGTGATGTGCTTGAACACATCGCCGTGAATAATGATGTTGCCGCGATCAATGGTGATGCCTTCCAGCGGATCCCAGGCGTCTGTCCCCAACTTTGCCAAGGAGGTATCGACACCGTAATAACTGATGCCGTCTTGCCGGTCGTACAGCGAAAAGTGAGAGGCCAGGGCCTTGCGTTTGTCCGGATCTTTGGCCTGGTCGACGATCCACTGATCCATTTTTTCCAGAGAGTCGAAGCGCACGAAGGCCGGATCACCACCTGGCACGTAGAGTACCTGTCTGCCGTCACGCCGACCATTGAGGAACAGGTACTGCCCGTCATCCTGGGCCGTAAAACGCACGATATCGCTGGAGCCATAGCCGTTAATATCCAGGGCGTGGGCACGGACAAGGCCACGGGTCGATGTTGAAGCTTTCAACTGCTCTACGGTGACAGGGGCATCCTGCGCTACCGAAATGTTCGATGCTGCGGTTATCACCAGACGGTAGTCATCGACAGTGAATTTATGTTCATCCGCAAGTTTTGATTTTTCCGCAGGTGTTTTCGCCTCATAGGCCTTTAATTGCTGGCGGGCCTGGGCAATAAACTCGCCCTTAACGACGGTGCGATAGTCGTCACGGTGCTTGCCCCAGAAGTCGCCGAGCTTGGCAGTAAAGTTACTCTGCATATCGGTTTTCCAGCTTTCCTTCATGACGCTCGAAGGGGCGAGGGCAAACTTGTGGTGTTCACCGTAACCTGCGGCATCCGTGTACAGGCCCGATGTCGCATCGAGCATGCCAGGCACCCCGTCGGCCTCACTGAAGTTTTTCAGTAATGCATCCGGCAAGCGCAGAGAACTGATAATACGGGGGTGATTAAACTCTTCGGACCTCCGGACTGCGCCAAAACGGTTGTGGTAAATCGAATCTGCATCTACGGTTTTGCCCGTGAGTTTCAGTATGATCGCCTCGGCCAATTTCTTTGCTTCGGCACGTGGGTTTGGCAGTGCCTTGCCGGTCGTGTCGGCGATGTTTTCAAAGGTGGCTTTTTCAGCCGTGGCGCGGACAAGTCTGTCGTAATAGATAGCAGCTTGCACTTCATGTTTTTTAAGGGAAGGGATCGAATGCTCAGGGGAGGCCAGCACGGAGTCGAATGCACCCCTTTCTACCAGGTAGTCGGCCCTTTCCCGGGCTTGAGCGACAGTGCTGCTCGGAGGCTCATTGTAAAAACCGGCGACGATACCTAATGGCACGTCAATGAAACGGCTCAAGCGGGGCATTTGTAGTGACTGTTCCGAGCCTGGCACGATTACTTTGCCTATCGTCAGGATCGGGCCGGCGATAGACGCCCAGCCTGAATCATCTGTCAGCTCAAAGGTTTTCGGGGAGCCGTCCACCATGGCTGTCGCCTGACCGGTAGAGGGAACAACCTTGACGGTACCTGGATCAACGTTTTGCCGGACCAACCATTCCTGGACCGCTACGTGGTTAAACAAACCACGGTAGGCTTCGAGCCAGCGGCCCAGCGAGGAGTGACTTGGAACGGTGGCTGTTTCCTCTGATAAACCTTCGGACGCTCGTCTCAGCGCGCGGGAATAGCCGGTTACCAAGAGCGTTTCTTCGGAAAAAAGCTCGGCACCACCTGTCAGGAATGTCACAAGCGCGTCGACTTGTTCCCGGTTCTCCGGCAGTCGCTTGCCCAAGGTTTTCAGGACGCTTTCGACGCTGGCAGTGGCCCCAGGCTCGGTAGTGTGCAGTTGACTGTAGGTTGAACCGGGATGGATATTCACAAGGGAGCTGGCCAATACATGGGGGAGTGTGTTTAGCGTGATTCGGCTCGCGTCCAGGCGAGCACGAATCAGTTTTAGTTCCTTCCCAAGATTGTCCCGATCATAGATATCGCCAACGACTCGACGATGAGAGGCCAGCGCCTGTGGACCGCGGGCTTTCTCCGATTTGAGAATGGATTTGAAACTGGCGTCGTAGAACGCTTTTACCATCGATGTTTTCAGCGTACCGCTCATTACCTCAGGGTAAGACAACGGCGTAGGCTGTCCGCCGCCGATGACGACGGCTTCGGCGATTGCCAGGGTCAGGATCGCGGCATTCGAGATACTTCCATTGCTGAAGGGGATCTTCACCCATTTCCCGTCGACCAACCCGCTGACGCTTGAGTCGCCAGGATGAAACTGGATGCTGGAGGCTACAAAGCGGTTGTCTCGGATAAAGTCCTGAAAAGCAGGGCTGCTCAGTGCGCTGCGCAATTGGGTTAACCATCGCCCCAGCATCGACAAGGGAGGCACCTGCATCGATGCGTCGGGCTGTTGATCGGTGGCTTTTGCCAGGGTTTGCCCCACCTCGGCGTCGGCCTTGGCGCGAGCTTCGTCAACAACGGCCACTGTCGTGGCCAGGGGCGGGCTATGAGATGGTTGCGAGGCGGGTCGCGGGAAGCCGTTTTGCAGGGCGGCGCTCTGTTTGAGTATGTCCAGCAGGTCAGTGCCCAGTGTCGGCTGGGCGTAGAAGCCCAGCACTTGTTCAAGCGTGGCCGGCTTATGAGCAGGGTGATGTACCCGCGCCGTTGAACCACCCACCATGCGTTTGGCGGCCTGCTGGATCGCCTCACCTACTTCTGACCATCCTGAAAGGTCATGGAGGCTGAACGTTTTGTGTGTGCCATTGACCAGGCCGCTCAGCTCACCTGTGCCTGGATCAATACTGACACTGGACATCGAAATGCTGTGCTTCCTGACAAATTGCACGAACGCATCAGAGGACAGTGCGGTTTTCAACGCTTCGCGCGCTTGCCCGAAGCCCGAGCGTTCCGGTAGGTCGGTCAGCTCGTTCGTTGCCGTTTGGCCATAGGGACGGATTTCAGGGCGAAGGTAGAGCAACTCCCGTGCGCAGATTCGGGCCAGTTGTTGATCAGCCAGTTCTGTCCGCGCTGAAGGTATCAATGCTTCATTGACGGGGGCGAGTGCGCTGAACTGCTCAGGCGATAAACCGACAAGGTGTTGCTTGGCACTTTCCTGGCGCTGGCGAATAGCATCGACGTGTGAATTGCTTGAAGTCTGCGGTTGCAGGGCGTCGAAATCACCCTGGTTCAGTAGCTGGCCAACGCGACCAAGCAAGGCTGCGGCAGGGTATCTATCCGTTTCACCATAGAACGCGGCAACCACATTGGCAGGCGCACTGTCTTTGCTGAAATATTGAATCGGGCCGTGCTGCCTGTCGACGGACAACTCGGCCAGGGCGGCAAAAACGTCGCCGGTCAGCGTGTTCCAGCCGGGCGTATTGTGGGCGTTGAACTCAGAGGCCTGGCCACTGAGCCGGATGGTTTGGGAGTCGGGATACAGTAATAGTGTGGAAAGGTCGATGTTCTTTGCTTTGGCAAAACTGGCAAAGGGCTCTGAACTCAACGCCCTGTCCAGCCGTGACCAGGGCTGGCTAAACGTTGAGTAAGGCGCGACGCGCACGGCTTCCTTGAGCGGGAGGCTCTGGGTGGTTCTGATGGCAAGCGAGCGCGCACTCAGGGCCTCGGCATACCCCAGGGCCATTTCCTTGTCACCTTGTTCGACCAGGGCACTACGGATTTGTGTCAGCGTCGGCGGCGGGCTGGTTGGCGGTGGAGTGTCGGTTGAGCGGCGGGTCCGAAGGGTATCGCCATTGTCTTGGGTGAGGATGTATCCGTTGGAGGCAAGGAAACGGGACTCAACACTGCTCATGGAACCACCTTGAATTAATCGACACGTTCTGTGCAGGCCGGACGATACGACCGACTTATCCAACTATGTCGCTTCGCGCTCTGCAGGCGTTCCGAAGAATGCCCGCGGGAGTTTGGCGGAGTATTTCAAGATAAAGTGCAGCCCGCTCGCGGCGCGCCCCGCCAGCGTGTGTGTTACAGGCTGCGGTTTTTTGCTTCGATCCACTGCGCCATGTACTGGGTACTTTTGTGCAGGTGATGGCGCAACATGCTCCCGGTGAAGTTGTTGCGGCGATGCTCGCTCAGCTCATTGCGGCACTGCTCCAGGCGCGCCACCAGTGCCGGACCGTGCAGGTCCTGGGCGTAACGGCGGGCGAGTAATTGCCGGCCGTCTTCCTGGGCCTGGGTCCAGCGCTCCTGGTCTTGATACAACGCAACCGCTTGCGCCGCCAGCGCAGTGGCGCTGTGCTCGACCACGCCGGGCCAGGGTTCACCCATGGCTTCGGCACCTACTGGCGTGGTGACGCTCGGTGTGCCACAGAGCATCGCATCGGCCAGCTTGCCCTTGATCCCGGCGCCAAACCGCAACGGCGCCAGGCAGATACGCGCAGCAGTCATCACCTGCAACGCATCCTCAGCCCAATTCATCACATGGAAGCCTTGGGCCGGGTTGTGCAGGGCAGCGGCCTTGGGCGGTGTGTAGGCGCCATAAACGTGCAGTTGAGCACCCGGCAGTTGCTGGCGGATCAGCGGCCACACGCTGTTCTTCATCCACAACACCGCATCCCAGTTCGGCGCATGGCGAAAGTTGCCAATGCTCAGGAAGTGCGCGCGGTCTTCAAACGGCGCGAAGGCTACGGTGGGCGGCGTCAGCATCAGCGGGCACCAGTGGAGCAGGGCGGCGGGCACCTTGAAGTGCTCGGTCAGCAACTGGATTTCCACATCGGAGATCATCAGGCTGATATCGCAGCGGTAGATCGCGGCGATCTCGCGCTTGGCCAGGTCAGTGTCGGCCATGTAAGCGAATTCGGCGGCCAGGTCCTGGCTGAACAAAGGGCTGAAGTCGTCAGGCTCGGGTTGCGCCTTCAGGAAATCCTTGAGGCGCTGGTGCCGGGCATCCCGCAGGCTCTGCAGGTCCGAGCTTTCCAGTACGCGAAGGGCAGTCGGGCAGCATTTTTCTACGCGCCAGCCGAACTGTTCTTCCATCATGAAACGGTCGAACAGCACGATGTCGGGGGCCAGTTCCCGGATAAAGTCATCGAAGCTGCTGTTGTTCAATTCAATCGCGCATTCGCGAATGCCCAGGGCGGGCAAGTCGGCCTTGTGCTCGCCGGCCGCGGCGGGGCTGGCGAAGGTCAGCGCCCAGCCTTGGGCCAGGAAGTTTTCGAGGATCTGCATCATGTGCCCACCCGCAGCCGAAGAGCGAGGTTCTGGCCAGACGTAGCCGATGATCAGAACTTGGATGGCGGATGGGCTCATGAGCAACATGTTCCTGTAGGCAGAAAAAAGGCGATTTAATCACGGCTGGGCATCTGCAGGCACCGCTCAGATATTCAGCACGTCATGGCTGACGTGATTCTCTCAATCAAATTTTTTCTCCGCGTCGACGGTACCCTTTAGCCAGTCTGGGTCATCTGCATTGATCCAATCACCGTCGTTGCTACGGATAGCTTGGCCTTTTGCTTTCCACTCGAGCATTTTTTCTTTGAATTTCTTCATGTATTCGGGTGCTGGGCATTCTATTTCTGCCCATGGGTCAGAAATCCAGATGTCCTTCCAAACAGGTTCCGAGAAATCAACCGTTTTCACAGTGGGGCTAATATCCCCTACAACGGTAAACGCATGTTTGTCAGGCATTCCCATTACCCGTGCTTTACCCCCGTTCATTTGAATGATTCTTGCCGCAGTATGGGCCATATGGTCGCAGTTACCTGCGCCCGTTTTGAGGATGGTATTAAAATAGGCATCATTTGAAGCGTCAAACTTCTCATATAACCATGCCGTGAGAGGTTTGGAAGTATTGATCCTTTGCACATCCAAACTATTACCCGCTATACGTAAGTTGGCGGGGCCTACGCCGGTTGTAGAAATTTGTTTATCCACTTCGTTTTTGGCTTCGCGAGCAAAAAAATTATTTTTCTCCGATGGGACCAGTGCATTGAAGTTTGCCGGTTTGTTTAAGGTGGGAAGCCGCACTGGCTCCATTGCGATATCAATGTCGCGAGTAGTTCCCTTGTTCCAGATGTTGAATACAAATTCACGTTGCTTCTCAGGCGTCAGTGTCGCAACTCCGGCCTTCAGTTTATTCAACGTTTCGAGCGAGTGTCCCTTCCGTTTCAGGCTTACGTAAATGGAGTCGATGGGTGGCAAGTTTATAAAGTTGCCGGGTAAGGCTGGACGGCTTAATTGGAATTTTTCTTTGATGTTTTCGTAGTCGTAAATTAAGTGGTCGCTGGGGCTTTTTCCAAACTCTATGTGGGTAAACAGGTCCGTGTCACGATCAAGATCACGATAATAGAAACGTCCGGGATCAACTTCTACGACGAGGTATTTTTTACTTCCGGAAGGTACGATCAGTCCTCTTAACTCTCGCTTGTCGTTACTAATGTCAGAGATCGCGTCAAATTTGATGACTCGGCTTTCAGCGTTTAGCTCATTGGAGAAGTTCTTTTCAGCGAACCCGAAAAATTTATCATTGACAATAGTTCCCGATATGAACGGCTTATACTGTATTGGGGTGTTGAACGGATGCGGGACCAGTTTGTCGTTCACAACATTAAAAAGGCGGCCCTCGTAGACCACGGTTCGGGTGCCGTTGTATCTGATCGGAGCAGGGAATAAGCGTTGGTGCTCCAATGCTTGGGATACCTGCGCAGATTTGGAGAGTTTCGGTTCAATGATTTTTGGAAAGCAAAGATCATTGAGCCCACGCCTCACTCGTCCTCCAACGGCTGGAGCGGGGCAGTACGCTTCGAAGTTATCCAGTTCCTTATAGTGCTCGGCAGATTGCAGATCGGTTAATCGATCTGGACGGGCAGGGTCGTAGCGGTAAACCTTCTCGCCATCAACAAGATCGTAGCCTTTTGACCTATTAATGATATGTGCATCTTTGGAAAGGGTCTTTTCTGAAAACTGCACCGTTGTGCCGTCGGCCAAGGTTTCCTGCAGTAGAGGTACCGAAGCGTCGCTGCGAAAGCCTACCAGCGGCGCACCGTAGGCGCTGCCGGTATTGGGGTTGACCGCATACCATTTATCGCCCTCGTATTTCGCCAGCAACTCAGTTCTTTCCGCGCCGTTGGCTATCGAACTGATGATCCCTTTGGCGATGCTGGCTTCCTTGAGCAAGTTGTTGGACGCAGCAAATTTGTGCCCGAAGGAGGGAATGGTCGAGTAAAACGACTTGGCGTTTTTGTGGGTTGCCGCCACCAGTCCCATCAAGTCATCGGCGTTTGATGTGGCTTTGGTCAGCATGACTCTCAGGGTGTTCAGCGATTTGGCGCTATGGCGCAGTGCCGTGCCCAAGCCTTTGGGGCCCGGTATCAGCATCATGGTGGCATCGATCAAAAAGCTGCCGATCGCTTCTGCCGCGTTGCCCTCAATTGCATATTTCAGGGTGGTGCCAAAAGGCAGAAGGCTGAGTGCTGCGGCGGCACCGGCCTCGGCGTAACGCTGCTGCAGCTCGACGGCGCTTTCGCCTGCGGCCATGCTCATGAACATCTTTTTGGGCACGACAAGATGTTCTTTTGCGGCGACAGAGGCCAGATAGACGGTCTTGCTGTTGGAGTAAGACAGGCCGGGCGTCTTATCGCGGTGCTGTGGTACCCAGGGAGTCTCGGGTATGAGCTCTTCAATAATCAGTTCCGAACGTGTATTGCGTACCGGTTCTGTACCGCTGCTATAGGCGTCCCAGTCGAAAGCCTGGCGTTTGTCGGTTTCATAATTACTATAGGGCACCACATTTCTGCCCGCCGGCAGGTCCGCCGGCAGATCGGTGCGTACGACGATTTTTTTCAGCCCGGGGAACACCTCGTAGTAGCGCACGTCCGAGCCGAGCTCTGAGCGAATAATGATGCCATGACGACCTTTGCCATTTTCGATCGCCTCCTGGCTGACCAGGTGTGACGCGCCGGAAATAGCCTTTCTCAGCGAGTAGAACTTCTGCGTACCGAGGTTGAGATGTTGCTGATCTGTTTCAGGCAACTGCGATAGCAGGTGCCGGACCAAATAGGCCTCGGACCTCTGAAGATTGTAGTGATGAAAGTCGGCTTCGGACTTGAACACCCTTGGAATATTGTTGAGCCGTGAGAATTTTTGCTCAAGGTCGTGCATGGAGACCTGGCTGTTGATGGAACGCCAACGCCCCTTGACCAGTTCGCCCGACATGTGTGCGTCCAGCAGGCTGTAAAAGGCATTCTGGTCGCCGTCGATGCTTTGCAATACGGGTCTTTCAAAATTGATCGACTCTCCATAAACGCGCTTCAGTTCATCAAGCGCCATTTGCCTGCGGGTGGGTATGGGCTTGAGCAAATGTTGGCCGGCAAACCCCAAGTCCGAAATCTCTTTTTTGTAGGCCGATTTAGCGGTGACGATGTCGCTCGACGAGTAATTGCCGTCATCTTTTTTCGGCAGGGCGCCGTTGGTAATCGCCCAATCGATCATTGATTCGCGCAGGGTGTGCAGGTTGAGCCATTCTTCATCATCGGTAATCGGCTCCAGTTCTGCGAAATCGATGATTTGCGGGTAACTCATGGTGGCGCTTGCGCCGGGTGCCAGGTGCTCTATTTTCGATATGGCGCTGCTCAGCGAGGCCCATTGATGGGTGCCATAACGCAGGTCGTCGGGCAACCCGTGGGCCAGCAGTGCTGGCGCGGCGTGAGACAACATCAGGTAGGCGGCAACATCCTTGTGCGCGGGTTGCACGCGACTCTGGGTCATCAGGTGGTCGCCGACAGACTGGACAATGTCCGCCGGTTTCTTTCCCCAGTTGCCTGGCTGATCAAGTTGATAGTGCGCAATTTTGTTACGGGTGGCTCCGGCATTGGCGTCCAGGCTCAGTACCAGGGCCGACAGCACCAATTCGCGACGGCTTGTGGGGGTGGGCAAGATGCCCAGCTCGGCCTCCAGCGTTTGCCCAAGCGCCAAGGCCTTGGGGTGCGTGAGCATCTGTTCGAGTTGCTCCCGAGGGGACGCGGGCGTCGCAGTGTGGGTGGGTCCCATCAAGGTGGAAAACAGTGTTTGGCCGGGGGCTATTTCTGCTTGTGCTGCAGCGCTCAGTTGCCTGCGCTGAGCAGTGCTCAATGACGCCGGTGTGGACAGAAATCCCCAAAAGTTGGCCAGGGGCGGGCTTTGCGGAACAGGCGTGCGCAATACGTCCAGCAGGTTACCGAATCCCTCGTCGGTGGTCGGCAGCGTCCAGCCTTTGCCGGTGATAAAGTCTTCGGCTCTGGTAAAACCCTTGGGTTGATGGGAGGAGTTGGGGTCAACTTCGAAGCCGGCCAGGCGCATACCTACGAGGTGGTTATGCAGTTTGCGCTTCAGGGTATTACGGTCATTGATGTCACCCAGTACCTCACGCTGATTTTGCAGGGCCTGCTCACTGCGTGAGGCGGCCAGGCGTTCGGTCGGCGGGGCAAAACTATAAGTGCTGGCCAACTGCGCGAGGCTTGTCGGGTCAAGGTCCTGCCCGTAGAAGTGTGCCACCAGCCAATGCGGAACGGCGGTTGCGTCGATGTGGTGCAGTGCGACAGGTCCGTTAATACCGCCGGCAAAGATCTTCGCTGCTGCCAGCACCGGGCCTGCAACCTCTCGCCATCCGGATTGATCGTTCAGGTTGAAGACCTTTGTCTGATTGTTGACGGTGGCCATCAGCTGGTTGGTATCCGGGTAAAGGACGATCCCCCAGGGTCGAATGCCCTGGGCTTTTGCCCATTGCTGAAATTCCGGGTTCTTCAATGCATTGTTCAACTGGGCCTGCCACTCGCCCAGGGTCGAGTGAGGCGGGACCACGATATTCGTTTGCCCCTTGAATCCATTTGCGAAGGCATTGCACAGATTTTGCGCCAAGGCCCTGTCGCCCGCTGCACGGGTATTGTCGCTGGTTAGCGGCGGGGTGGTTGGGTTGAGGACTGGCGCCAAGCTCTCGAGGGGCGCAGGGTAAGAGTTCGGGGTGCGCCCGGTGGTCAGGCTGGCGTTGGAGAGTGTCATCAATGAGTTCCCGAATAGGTTTTCAGACTTGGCACAGGCCGCTGATAGCGTTCTGTGGTGTCACCTATGTGGTGAAATCCGAAGGGGTGATTCCAATAAAACGGGAATGAAGCTTGAACGGGTGTTGCGAGGCGGCGCGCAACAAGCCTCGATGACTTTGTTGCGCGGCTTAAGCGCTTAGCGGGGAGCTTTCACTGGCGTCGGCAAGGTGACGAGGTTGACGTAGAGATCCCAGAACTTCTTCTGGTCCACGGCAAACACCACCTTGGCCTTCTGCGTGCCCACCGGAGCACCTTTCTTGTAGCCCAGTGCCCGGCCGTAATCGGCGCCGAAGGTGGTGTCTACGTCCACCCACAGTTCACGGGATTCGGTGACGATCTCGGGGCTCACGAGAAACAGCGCCGGCAGGCTGTCCCAGGTGAAGCTGTGGTAGGTGGGGTCTTTGTCGAACAGTGGGCCGAACTCGTGTTTGTACAGGTCGGCAATCGCGCCTTTGTGGGCAATCACCCGCTCGTACACCGTCTTGTCGAAGGTGACTTTCTCACAGACATCGTTGGGAAAAATCACGTGTTCGATCGGCGAGCGCAACACGATCTTCGCGGCCTCCGGGTCGAACCACCAGTTGAACTCCGCCGCCGGCGTGGTGTTGCCCGGAATCTCAAGGGCACCGCCCATGTACACGATGCGCTTGATCAACGGCACGATGTCCGGCGCCGAACGAATCGCCAGGGCAATGTTGGTCAGTGGGCCGACCGCCAGAATCGTCACCTCGTGGGGATTGGCCCGCACGCTGTCGACGATGAACTGCACGGCGGTTTCCTTGCGCAGCGTGGTGTGGGTCGCCAGCCCGTCCGGCGGTGCTACCCGCTGTGATGCGCTGGTTGGCCGCGGGTTCTTGAATGCGCCTGGCCAGCCGGAGCCGAACAGGGATTTTTCCGCCTCATAGGTGGCGTAGTCATGCAGCAGCGGGTAGGCGGCGCCGGAATAGACGCCGACCTCCTTTTCCACGCCCATGCGCTCTACGGCCTTGAGGGCATCCACCTGTTCCTGGTCGACCCAGGCATTGCCGCTGACCAGGGTCATGCCCAGCAGGTCGACGCGTTTTTGCCCATGTAGCTGGGCAAGCATGATAAAGGCCTGGCCGTCATCGTTGAGCACGTTGAAGTCGGTGTCGAAGATGACCTTTTCTGCGGCCTGCGCCGTACCGGCACACAGGCCGAAGGCGACAAGCAGGGCACAGCGCTTGATGAAACCTTGCATGGAGACTCACCCCAGGAATTGTTGTTATTAACGGTTCACCAGTTTCGCCGGCAAGGCGATGACCAGGAAGCTGCTGAGAATCAGGCAGCCGGCGAAAAACCACAAGGCGCCTGCGCTGCTGCCGGTGACGTCAATCGCCACCCCCATCAACGAGTTGCTCACCAGGCCTGCGATGTTCGCCAGCGAGCAGGCCAGGGCGAACCCGGTGGCGGCTGCGGTGCCTTTGAGAAAGGTCGCCGGCAGGCTGAAAAACACCGGCACCGCACCAATGATCGCCGCCGAGGCAATCGCAAACAGGGCCACGGTGGCGACCACGTTATGGGTGAAGAAGGTGCTGGCGGCCATCGCTGCCGCGCCGATGAAAAACGGCACGATGATGTGCCAGCGGCGTTCGCGGTGTTTGTCGGAGCTGGCGCCGATCAGCAGCATGCCCAACAGTGCGGCCACGCTGGGCAACGCGGTGAGGATGCCGATGTGGAAGGTGTCGGTGATGCCCGCGTTGCGGATGAACGTCGGCATCCAGAAGCCCATGGCGTAGGCGCTGAGCAGGATCGAGAAGTCGATTCCGCCGAGCATCCATACCTTGAGGTTGAAGAAACCGTCGCGGAAGCTGTGCTTGCTGTCGGCACCGTCGGCGTCGTCCTTGCGCAACTCGCTTTCCAGCAGGGTCTTTTCTTGCGGCGAGAGCCATTTGGCTTGCTGGTAGGAGTTGGGCAGTGCCCAGAAGGTCCAGATACCGAGCAGCACGCTGGGTACCGCCTCGATCAGGAACAGCCACTGCCAGCCACGCAGGCCGCCCGTGTTGTCGAAATGGCTCATGATCCAGCCGGACAATGGGCCGCCGATCACGCTGGACAGCGGCAGGCCGATCATGAACAGGGCGATGATTCGCCCTCGGCGATGGGTGGGAAACCAGGTGGTCAGGTAATACAGGACGCCCGGCAGGAACCCGGCTTCGGCGGCGCCCAGCAGGAATCGCAGGATGTAGAACTGGGTGGTGGAAGTGACCAGCATGGTGCAGGCCGAGAGCAGGCCCCAGGTGATCATGATGCGGGCGATCCAGATCTTCGCACCGACCTTTTCCAGGATCAGGTTGCTCGGGACTTCGAAGAGGATATAGCCGACAAAAAACAGCCCGGCGCCGAGGCCGAACGCGGTTTCGCTGAAGTGCAACTGGTCGAGCATTTGCAGTTTGGCAAAGCCGATATTGATGCGGTCCAGGTAGGCTGCGAGGTAGCAGAAACACAGGAACGGAATCAGCTTCCAGGTGATCTTGTGGTAGAGCGTGTTGACCGGATCGGCGACCGTAGTCGCGGGCGCTGCATTCGCAATGGGCATTGGGGTGTCTCCTGGCGGTGACTTATGGTTTTTATACAGCCGCTTTTTTTTCAGCACTTCGGAGTGCTGAGAAAGCGACGTCCAAAGGCAGTGTCAGAAGAGTGCAAGACCGCGCTCTGTGGCGCGGTTCTTAAAGAAACATTATTGCTCCTTGAACTTGTTCATCGCCTCCTGCTTGCTGACCACGTCGCCGTACTTGCTGTCGATATCAAACAAGTTGGCTTCATGGGGCGCCGGGTGACGGTCGCCGACGCATTCGCGCACGACGATGGTACGAAAGCCATGTTGCACTGCATCGACTGCGGTGGCGCGGATGCAGCCGCTGGTGGAGCAGCCGGCGAGCACCACGGTGTCGATGCCCTGGGCGTGCAGCATCGGGGCCAGGCTGCTGCCGAAAAACGCGCTGGCGTATTGTTTGGTGATCACCACTTCATTGGCCAGGGGCAGGACTTCGGGGCAGAAGGCTGCCATGGGGTTGCCTTCGACCATGTCTTTCATCACCGGGGCCTTTTTTACCCAAATACCGCCGTCGGCGAAATGGCCGGGATGGTAACGGATATTGGTGTGCACCACGCTAATCCCGTGACGCCTGGCGCAGGCCAGCAGTTCGACACTTTCGGCCACGGCGATGCGCACTTCGGGGGCAAACAGCGGCGCGCCTTCGGTGGTATAGCCTTGCATGAAGTCGATCATCAGCAGGGCGGATTTTTTGCCGAAGCCGATTCGGTTGCCCCAGACGCCCTGGTAGTTGGCGTCGGCGGATTGTTCGGTCATCTTTCAGTCCTCGGTAATGGACAGTGCACATACCTTGTGGCGAGGGAGCTTGCTGTGGCGAGGGGGCTTGTCCCCCGTTGGAGTGCGAAGCGCTCCCGGCTTTTTTGGGGCCGCTGCGCAGCCCAACGGGGGACAAGCCCCCTCGCCACAACAACCCCCTTTGCCACAAAGGTGTTGTCAACTCAGGGTTAGTAGGCGCCGGAGAGCAGGGCGCCGGCGCCGGGGACGATGGGTTCCAGGTCCAGGGCCTTGAGCATGGCGTAGGTGGTGGCGATGGCGGCGGTGAGTACCGGCAGGCCGGTTTGCGCTTCGACCTTGGCCACCACCGGCAGCGACTGCATTTGCACGCAGGCCGACAGCACGATCACGTCGACGCCTTCCAGGTTCATCCCGGCAACGATGGCCGGCAGGTTGGCCGGGTCGTGGCGGGCCACTTCGAGGTTGTCGGGGATCTCCAGGGCGCGCCAGTCCACCACTTCAAAGCCTTCTTCGCGAATGTAGTTCACCACCAGTTCGGTCAGCGGTTTCATGTACGGCGCGACGATGGCGATGCGCTTGGCACCCATGACTTTCAGGCCTTCGATCAAGGCGCCGGCACTGGTGATCACCGGGGCGTTGGCGTCGTTGTCGGCGGTGGCCTTGCGCAGGCGTTGCTCGGAGTTACGGTGGTAACCCAACCCCATGGCCATGATCGCCACCAGGCAGGCGTAGCCCAGCACGTCGACCTTGGCGTCGGACAGTTCGATGGCGCAACGGTCGGACTCGCCGTCCATCGCCGCCAGTTCTTCCTTGCGCACTTGCTTCATGCGCATGCGGCTGGAGTGAAAGGTGAAACGTTCCGGGCGGATCGCCTGGCGCGCGTTGAGCATCGCCGGGATCTCGGTCTCCATGGTGGTGTTGGAACTCGGCACGATCTGGCCGATACGGTAAGGCTTGAGCATGATGGTCTCCGTTATGCAGTCAGGGGCTGGCCGAGGAAGTCGCCGAAGGCAGCGAAAAAGCCTTCAAGGTCGTCCCAGGGAATCATGTGTCCTGCATTTGGCACATGGGCGACCTGCAGGGTTGGCTGTAACTGTCGGACTTGCGCGACATCTTCGGCCTGAATTACACCGCCGCGTCCGGCAACAATTAACAGGGCAGGGGCCTCCAGGTGCGGCAGGTCCTGATGGAAGTCGACGGTGTGGAAGTCGTTGAAGGCGCGAACGATGGCTGGCTCGTAGCAGGTGTGCAGCCATTCGGCGCGCAGTTGCAGTTGTTCGTCGGTCCAGGTGGCGCAGAAGGCGCGCATCGCCTCCGCATCCATGCCGACCAGGGACTGACGAATCGAATCGACGTACCACGGCAGCTTGCTCGGGTATTCCCGGCGACCCGGGCCGGACATCGGCGGGTCGATCAGCACCAAACGGTTGACGCCCTGTGGATGGCGCACCGCACTGCGCACCGCAAACCGCGCGCCCATGGAGTGGCCCACCAGGTGATAGCTCTTGAGCTTGAGGGCGTCGGCAAAGGCGCCGATATCATCGGCGCAGGTGTCGGCGCTGTAGTCCAGTTCCGGGCCGGTGGACGACAGGCCACGCCCGCGCACATCCAGCACATAAGTATCGAAATGCAGGCCCAGGCGTTCCGCAACAAAACCCCAGGTAATCGCCGGGCTGGTGATGCCGGGAATCAGGATCAGCGCCGGGCCTTTGCCGCCATAACGCAAGTAATGCTGGCGAATACCGTTGGCCTGGACGTTGCCACCGTAGAGAAAGCTGCTCACGCGGCCACCCCCGACTTCAGCTGCTGGGCATAGAGGTCATAGCCGTAGACCCAGTCCGGATCTTCCTGGGTGCGCAGCCAGGTGTTGGCGTTGGACACGGCCTGTACCCGGGACGCGCGCTCCTTGCGGTTGGCTTCATACAGTTCGAAAGCGGTGCGGTAGTCGCCGATGCCGGTTTCCTGCAGGCAACGGGTGAGCATCGCCGCGTCTTCGATGGCCATGCCGGCGCCCTGGGCCATGTGCGGCTTCATCGGGTGGCAGGCATCGCCCAGCAATACCAGGCGGCCGCGGCTCCACAGCGGCAGCGGGTTGCGGTTACGCAACGGCCATTTGGTCACGCTTTCAGTGGATTCGATCAGGGCCTGGACGGTGGGGTGGTAGCCCTTGAAGGCGTCGAACATCTCTTCGCGACTGCTGTCGACGAAGGCGCCCTGGAAGTCCCATTCCGGGTGCGGCACGCCGGTGACGTAGTAGTACTCGTCGCGCTTGCCGGTGGTGTAGTAGACCATCATGTGCCGGTCCTCGGTCCACCACTTGATGCAGTCTTCAAACTTCAGGTCGTACTTGGCCAGTTGATCGCCCCGGATCAGCGCGCGGTGGGCGACCCAGCCGCTGTACAGCGGCTTTTCCGCGCCCAGCAGCTCTTCACGAATGCGCGAGTTGATGCCGTCGGCACCGATCACGATGTCGGCGTAGGTCACTTCACCGTCGGCGAAGGTCAGGCGCACCTGGGTGTCGGTTTCCTCGAGGGTTTCCAGGCGTTTGTTGAAGTGCAGGGTGCCGGGCTTGAGGGTAGACATCTGCAGCGCGTGCAGGTCGCCGCGGTGCACGGTGATGTAGGACGCGCCGTAGCCGGTCAGGGGGATGCGGGACAGGTAGTCGCCGGTTTCACCGTCGCGGCTGAACCAGTGCTCGGGGTGAGAGCCCATCAGGTCCAGCTGCTTTTCAATGCCCATGCGCCGGAAGATTTTCATGATGTTGGGGCCCATGTGGATCCCGGCACCGAGACGGGAAAACTCCGGCGCCTGCTCGTAGATGTCCACGTCGAACCCTGCCTGTTGCAGCAGGGTGGCAGCGGCGGCACCGCCAAGGCCGGCGCCGACGATTGCGATTTTTTGTGTGCTTCCCATGGGGCGTGGTCCTCTTTTCGAATGATGGCCGGCGGCGTCAGTCCGCAAGGCTTTTAAAGTGTATACGCTCATTTTTTCAAATGAAAAGCCCGAGTCTGAAAAATTGTTTTTTTGGCCATATCGATCCCCTGTAACCGTTTATCGCCATATAACATTGGGTTTGTGTGGATTAGTAACGTTTTGGCGTGGCGCTTGCAGTCCATCATAAAATCAGTTCTTATCGTGGTTAATTGGCGTATACGCTATAAAAACGCACTAGAGTGAAGCGCACTGCAAGATCTTGGTGCAGCAGCTGAGGAGACAGGAAATGCCGGTAAGTGATTGCGAACTGACCCAGATGTTTGAGCACGTGTTGAAGCTCTCTAAGGTCGACCCGACCCAGAGCGTTGCCGTGCTCAAGAGCCATTACTCCGACCCGCGCACCGTGCGTGCGGCGATGGATGCGGCGCAGCGCCTGGGGGCCAAGGTGTATGCGGTGGAATTACCGTCGTTCAACCACCCCCGGGCGATGGGCAATGACATGACCGCCTACTGCGGCGACACCGCGCTGACCGGCAACATCGCAGCCCAGCGGGCGCTGGAGGCGGCGGACCTGATCGTCGACACCATGATGCTGTTGCACTCGCCGGAGCAGGAACAGATCCTCAAGACCGGCACACGCATCCTGCTGGCGGTAGAACCCCCGGAAGTACTGGCGCGCATGCTGCCTACCGAAGAAGACAAGGTGCGGGTGCTGGCTGCTGAAGAGCTGCTGAAAAAGGCCCGCTCGATCCACGTCAAATCCCGCGCCGGCAGTGATTTTCGTGCAGCGTTGGGGCAATACCCGTCCGTCACCGAATACGGCTTTGCTGACGAGCCCGGGCGCTGGGATCACTGGCCCAGCGGCTTCCTGTTCTCCTGGCCCAATGAAGAAACCGCCGAAGGCGTGCTGGTGCTGGATATCGGCGACATCCTGCTGCCGTTCAAGACCTACACCCGCGAGAAAATCACCCTGGAGATCGAGAAGGGCTTCATCACAAAAATCCATGGCGGTTTCGAAGCCGAATACCTGCGCGACTACATGAAATACTTCAACGACCCCGAGGTATACGGCATCTCCCACATCGGCTGGGGCCTGCAACCACGGGCGCAATGGACCGCCATGGGCCTGCACGACAAGAACGACGGCATGTGCATGGACGCCCGGGCGTTCTACGGCAACTTCCTGTTCTCCACCGGCCCGAACACCGAAGTCGGCGGCACCCGCAAAACTCCGTGCCACATGGACATCCCGCTGCGCAATTGCGACGTCTACCTTGATGACCAAGCCGTCGTCATCGCCGGCGACGTCGTAGCCCCCCAAGCCTCCCTGGCCCCCTGACACCTCCACCTGTAGGAGCGAGCTTGTTCGCGAAAAACTCAAGGACACCGAGGGAAACCAGACCCCCCGCGTCATCGTTGACGACCTTCGCGAGCAAGCTCGCTCCTACAGATGTAAGATGCCACCCCATCGACCACCGCCTCCCCGAGCCCGCCGTGCCTGATTCCTACGTTTTCTCCGAGCAAGTCGGCCACCTGTTGCGCAAGGCCTACCAGCGCCACCTGGCGATCTTCCAGCAGAACGTCGGCGACTCCCAGCTCACCGCCGTGCAGTTCGTCACCCTGTGCGCCCTGCGCGATCACGGTGCAAGCTCGCTCACTGAACTCGTCAAGGCCACCGCCGTCGACCAGGCGACCATCCGCGGCATCGTCGAACGCCTCAAGGCCCGCGAACTGATCACCCTCGAACCCGATCCCCAGGACAAACGCAAAGTCGTAGTCAACCTGTCCGACTCCGGCGCCGCCCTGGTGCAGCAAACCGTACCTTGCGCCGCCACCATTACCGAACTGACCCTGAGCAACCTCAACCCCGCCGAACGCGTCGCCGTATTGTTCCTGCTACGCAAAATGATCGACGACCCCCAAACCTGAAAGCCCCGCCAACCTATGTAGGAGCGAGCTTGCTCGCGAAGGGCGTTAACGATAACGCGCTTAGTCTGGTTCCCCGCGGTGTCCCTGAGTTTTTCGCGAGCAAGTTCGCTCCTACAAAGGGCTGGCACCTTTTTTGCTCTGCTTTGATGTAGTAACCACTTCACCAGTCAAGTGTGTCGCGAGACCCCAGGTACGCGACGCTTTTTTTGACTGTTTGATGTAGTGGGCACTTCACCAAACCCAACGGGCAAAGCGAATGATCAGCCAGCACATCACGGTAACGCTTGAGGTCAACGGTCACACCAGCGAAGTCAGCGCGATGGCCGACACCCCGCTATTGCTGATCCTGCGCAATGACCTGCAACTCAACGGCCCCAAATACGGCTGCGGCCTGGGGGAGTGCGGCGCCTGCACGGTAATCATCGACGGTGTGGCTGCACGCTCCTGCGTCTTCCCACTGTCGGGCGCCGTGGGCCGCGACATCGTCACCCTGGAAGGCCTCGGCACCCGCGAAACCCCGCACCCGGTGCAACAGGCCTTTATCGACGAGCAGGCCGCGCAGTGCGGCTACTGCCTCAACGGCATGATCATGACCGCCAAGGCCTTGCTCGACCGCAACCCCAACCCCAGCGAAGCCGAGGTGCGCAGCGAACTGTCGGGCAACCTCTGCCGTTGCGGCACCCATATCGAAATCCTCCGCGCGGTGCTGCGTGCCGCCCGCCAAACGCCTTGAACGTGGATCGATGACCATGACTGACACAATCCCTTCCCGCGACCAATGGCTGGCCAAGGCCGGCGTCCTGCTGATCGTCGACGACGTGCTGCCGCCTTCGGGGCCGGTGGCCAAGGGTGGTACCCCGACGATCAAGCCCAAGGAGCTGGGGCTGTTTATTGCCGTGAACGATGACGGGCTGGTGTACGCCTTCAACGGGCATGTGGACCTGGGCACCGGCATTCGCACGTCCCTGGCGCAGATCGTCGCCGAAGAACTGGACCTGGCCATGGAGCAGGTGCGCATGGTGCTGGGCGACACCGAGCGGGCGCCGAACCAGGGCGCGACCATTGCCAGCGCAACGTTGCAGATCTCCGCAATCCCGTTGCGCAATGCCGCTGCCGAAGCCCGGCGTTTCCTGCTGATGCGGGCGGCGCAACGTTGGTCGGTCAGTACACAGAGCCTCACGGTCGACACAGGCGTGATTACCGCCGAAGACGGACGCACCACCACCTATGGCGAACTGGTCACGGGCGAGCATGACGAACTGCGCATCAGCGGCGATGCACCGCTTAAAGCTACCGCCGATTACCGCCTGGTGGGCAAGGGCGCAGCCCGGGTGGATATTCCCGGCAAAGCCACTGGCGAGCTGACCTACGTCCACGACATGCGCGTGCCGGACATGCTTCACGGTCGGGTGGTCCGCCCGCCGTACGCGGGGCTGGATTGCGGCGACTTTGTCGGCAACAGCCTGTTGAGCGTCGACGAATCATCCATAGCCCACATCCCGGGGATAGTTGCGGTGGTGGTGATTCGCGATTTTGTCGGTGTGGTGGCCTTGCGTGAAGAACAGGCGATCAAGGCCGCCCATGAACTCCGGGTTCACTGGAAACCCTGGAATAACCAGCTGCCGGACATGAGCGACGTGGAGCAGGCGATTCGCGACAACCCACGGGTACGCCGAACCGTACTCGACCAAGGCAATGTCGACGAAGCCCTGGCCGCCGCCAGCCAGCGCATGCCGCGCACCTACCTGTGGCCGTACCAGATGCACGGTTCCATCGGCCCGTCCTGCGGCGTGGCGGATTATCAGCCCGGGGTCAGCCGGGTCTGGTCCGGCAGCCAGAACCCGCACCTGCTGCGGGCTGATCTTGCGTGGCTGCTGGAGTGCCCGGAAGAATCCATCGACGTGATCCGCATGGAGGCGGCCGGCTGCTACGGCCGCAATTGCGCGGATGACGTGTGCGCTGACGCGTTGCTGCTGTCCCGCGCCGTGGGCAAGCCGGTGCGGGTGCAACTGACCCGCGAACAGGAGCACCTGTGGGAGCCCAAGGGCACCGCGCAATTGATGGATGTCGACGGCGGCCTGAACGCCGACGGCAGCATCGCCGGCTATGACTTTGAAACCAGCTACCCGTCCAACGGCGCGCCCACCCTGGCGCTGCTGCTGACCGGCCGGGTCGAGCCGGTGGCGGCGATGTTCGAAATGGGCGACCGCACCTCAATCCCGCCCTACGACATCGACAACATGCGCGTCACCATCAACGACATGGCGCCGATCGTGCGTGCTTCGTGGATGCGCGGCGTGTCGGCGTTGCCCAACACCTTCGCCCATGAATCCTATATCGACGAACTGGCGTTTGCCGCCGGCGTCGATCCGGTGGAATACCGCCTGCGTTACCTGAAGGATGAGCGCGCCATCGACCTGGTGAAATCCACCGCCGAGCGGGCCAACTGGGCACCGCGCACTGCGCCGATGCAAACCGCCAACGAAGACCACCTGCTGCGAGGCCGAGGCTTTGCCTACGCGCGTTACATCCACAGCAAATTCCCCGGCTTCGGCGCGGCGTGGGCGGCCTGGGTGGCGGATGTGGCCATCGACAAGCAGACCGGCGATGTCTCGGTGACCCGCGTGGTGATCGGGCACGACTCGGGGATGATGATCAACCCGGCGGGGGTGCAGCATCAGATCCACGGCAATGTGATCCAGTCCACCAGCCGCGTGCTCAAGGAACGTGTGACCTTTGAAGAGTCCACCGTGGCGAGCAAGGAGTGGGGCGGTTATCCGATCCTGACCTTTCCTGAAGTACCGCAGATCGACGTACTGATGATGCCGCGCCAGGACCAGCCGCCGATGGGCGCCGGGGAGTCCGCCTCGGTACCCAGCGCGGCGGCGATCGCCAATGCGATCTACGACGCCACCGGGATTCGTTTTCGCGAGCTGCCGATTACCCCCGAGCGCGTGCTGGCTGCGCTGAATGCCGGCACGCTGGGCGAGCCGGCGAAGTCCCCGGAGAAGCGCCGCAAATGGCTGTTCGGTTCATTGTTCGCCGCTTTTGGCGCGGTACTGGGCATGGCCGCCACCGCGTGGCCGTTTCACAGTGAGATCGCCCCGATCGCCCCGCCCAGCGCCGGCACCTGGTCCAAGGCCACTCTGGAGCGCGGGCGTTTGCTCGCGGCGGTAGGGGATTGCGCGGTGTGCCACACGGCGCCGGGTGGCGCCACCAATGCCGGCGGGCTGGCCATGCATACGCCGTTCGGCACGCTGTACAGCAGCAACATCACCCCGGACGAGAAGACCGGGATTGGCAACTGGTCCTACCCTGCGTTTGAGCGGGCAATGCGCGACGGCATCGCCCGCGACGGGCGTAACCTGTACCCGGCGTTTCCCTATACCGCGTTTCGCAATATCAACGATGCGGACATGCAGGCGCTGTACGCCTACCTGATGTCCCAGGCGCCGGTCAGCCAGGCACCGGTACAGAATGCGATGAAGTTTCCGTTCAATATCCGGCCGTTGATGGCCGGGTGGAATGCACTGTTTTTGCGCCGAGGGGAAATCAGCGTGCAACCCCAAAGAAGTGAGCAATGGAATCGCGGCGCCTATCTGGTCAACGGGTTGGGGCACTGCGCGGCCTGCCACTCGCCGCGCAACCTGATGGGGGCGGAGAAGGGCGGTAAAGCGTTCCTCGCGGGCGGCAGGGTGGATGGTTGGGAAGCGCCAGCGTTGAATGGCTTGTCCAAGGCGCCGACGCCGTGGACCGAGGACCAGGTGTTCACCTATCTGAGCACCGGTTATTCCGATGCCCACGGTGTAGCGACAGGACCGATGGGGCCGGTGGTGACAGAACTGGCGAAATTGCCCAAGACCGACATCCGCGCGATGGCGGTGTACCTGGCTTCGCTGAATGACAGCGCGGCGGCAGAAGCGCAGGTGGTGGCGGCCGCGACGGTGCCCAATGCCAATGGGCGAAGGGTATTTGAAGGTTCGTGCAAAGCCTGCCATGCCGACGGGCAGGGGCCGAAACTGTTCGGGGTCAGCCCGTCACTGGCGACCAATACCAACGTGCACAGCGATCAACCGGATAATCTGATCAAGGTGATTCTGCAAGGGATCAGCACCCCGGCGACCAAGGATCTGGGGTACATGCCGGCGTTCAAGGACAGTCTGTCCAATACCCAAGTGGCAGAGCTGGCGTCATACCTGCGTACCCGCTTCGCGCCCAATGCACCGCAGTGGGAAGGCCTCGAGCAAACCGTGGCGCACCTGCGAGCCAACCCCGGCACCCATTGATTCAC
>NZ_JAXCIS010000164.1:0-27939 GCF_034044025.1 Pseudomonas sp. SED1 | reverse complement strand
TGTAGAAGTCCATGATTTTCACCGGCACGTTACGAGCGCAACGGTCTGGTACACAGAATTTCTTGACGACCATAGAGCATTGGAACCACCTGATCCCATCCCGAACTCAGCAGTGAAACGATGCATCGCCGATGGTAGTGTGGGGTTTCCCCATGTGAGAGTAGGTCATCGTCAAGATTGAATTCCGAAACCCCTGTCTGCTAACGCAGACAGGGGTTTTGTCGTTTAAGGAAGCAAAGAAACAGGACCGACTCAACCTTTGCGTGCCTTCGCATTTCGCCTGGCCAGCAACTTGCGCCACCAGATGTAGATCCCGGTTGCCGACAACATCGCGATCACAATCCCCAGCAGCGCAATCAATACCTGCCCCATCAGCCCGATGATCCTGCCTCCATGGATCGGCAGCTGCAGCCGATAAAAGCGCTCTCCCAACGTACCTTGCCCTGCTATTTCCTGCCCTAATAAACGCCCGTCCGTCCCATGGAAAAACAACCAGGATTTTCCATGGGCCTCGGTATCATGTTGCCCAAAACCAGCGCCATAGAAGTTGTACTCGAAGCTGTAGTACAGCTCCCCAATCGCCGCTGTAAGCCCAAGCCGTTTGCCTTCCTCTAACGCCCTTTCATAGGCCTGTTGATAACTCAACTGCGTCACGCCCAATTGCTCGCTCGGTAGCCTGCCACGAGCCTCATAGACGCTGGCCTCGACCGGTGAGAACAGCGACACTGCGGGCTTGAACACCTGACTCGGCAAATTCATTGCCACGCTGCTGACCGCGATCGGCAGCAACAACAGCCAAAGCCACAAGCCGCCTGCGCGATGCAGGTCGAAATTCAACCGATAAGTATGACCACCCTTGATCTTCCAAGCCGTGGACCACTTCTTCCAGAAGGGTGTGCCCCGCGGCAGGGTCAGCCACAGCGCGATAAAACAATCGAATACCCACGCAATCGCCACCAACCCCATCAGCCACAAACCCCAATTTCCCGGCAGTGTCAGGTTGTAGTGAAACTCCAGAATGAACGGAATGAGATTCTCACGCTGAAAGCAGCACGCGCCCCAAAAGCGTCGCCCCATTTCTTCACCACTGACCGGATCGAGATAGAAAACCTGGTTAGGTTCATCAAAGGGTTTGCCGGTCGCCGGATCGTTTCTGGCGACTGCCGCCAACATAGCGGTATGACCGGCCTCTTGTGGATATTCCATGTACCAGACCTGCAGCTTGGGATGCTGCCCCTGCAGCGTGTCCACCAGTTCACCTGGCGGCAATGCACGGCCCTTGGCTGTCGCTTCGTAGAACCCGGGATTGAGCCATTCATCCAGTTCATGGTTGAACGCCAGAAGGCTGCCCGTTATCCCCGCCATCATCAGAAACAACGCCGTCGCCAACCCGATGTAACGATGAAATAAAACCAGAAATGCACGTATACAGTTTTCCTGCAAATACAACAAAGCCAGCGCCTGGAATCAGGTACTGGCTTTGGATGAATCGAGAGAAATTAGAACTGGTAGCTCACCGTCGCACTGACGTTGCGCTCTTCACCCAGGTAGCAGAAGTTCAGGCTCGCGCACGACGCCACGTAAGACTCGTTCGTCAGGTTGTTGGCATTCAGGCGCACATCCACACCCTTCAACCCCACCTTGCCCAGGTCATAACCCATCGAGGCATCAAACAGCGTGTAGGCGGGCACCTTCATGGTGTTCTCCGCATCCGCCCAGCTGTAGCCGACATAGCGCACACCACCGCCGAGCCGCAGGCCATCCAGAGCACCGCTGTCGAATTTGTAGTCGGCCCACACCGATGCCATATGACGCGGAGCCTGGGTCGGCGAATTTCCCTTGTTCTCGATCACGTTGCCCGCAGTACTCAACGTGCTGACCATCGACTTTGAATACTCGATGTCAGTGAAGGTATAGCTGCCCAGCAACTTGAGATTGTCAGTCAGCTGCATATGCGCCTCCAACTCCAGGCCCTGGGAGCGCACAGCACCTACCGCGCGATAGAAGTTTTCCTGCGGCAGCTTGGTCGCCAGGTTTTCCTGATCGATACGGAACAGCGAAGCGGTGAACAGGTTGTCAGTACCCGGCGGCTGATATTTCAAGCCAACCTCCCACTGGGTGCCGTCGGTAGGTGCCAGGGGATTGCCGGCACTGTCCGAATAGGAGTTCGGGTTGAAGGATTCGGAATAGCTGACGTAGGGCGCAAGACCGTTTTCAAACAGATAAAGCGCTCCTGCACGCCCGGTCAGCTTGGTACGTTTATCACTGATCTCCGTGCCCACCGGCCGTCCCGCTTCAGCAATGCGGTTTTCATCAGAGGTCTCAACCCAATCCTGACGCAGCCCGAGGGAGAACCGCCACTTGTCCATCTCAATCAGGTCCTGCAGGTAAACGCCGATCTGCTCGAGCCGACGCAGATAACTGGTTGGACTGTAATAACTGATCTCGGAATTGCCATACGCCGGATTGAACGCATTGATCGGCGCAAGAGAGCCGCTGCTCCAGTCCACAACGGTTTTGCGCCGCTGATAGTCTGCCCCCATCAACACCGTGTGCTTGGTTGCGCCGGTAAAAAACTCAGCCTGCAGCATATTGTCGATAATGAACGCATGCAGCTTCTCGTCACCGCCTGAGTAGTAGCGATTCAGCTCATTACTGGTGGGCGTGGTCCAGCCATAGGCATACACCTGGTCCAGCCGGACCTTCGAATCCAGATACCGAAAGTTCTGCCGCGCCGTGAAAACATCATTGAAGCGATGCTCAAACTGATAGCCGAACGACTGCTGATCACGTTTGTACCCATCAATGCCCGGCTCACCCTCAAAGAAGTGATTGGAAATTCGCTGGCCATTGCGCTGATGCAGCGCGCCATCCGCCGGCATGCCACCGTGGTAGCCACCGTCGGGATCATGCTGTAGATAGGCCTGGAGTGTGAGGGATGTGTCATCGGTAAAGTCGATGCTCAAGGTGGGCGCCAGTGCGTAGCGTTTTTCCTTGGCATGGTCGAACTGTGTGTCGGACTTGTCCGCAAGCCCGGTCAGTCGGTAAGCAATACGCTTGTCGTCATCCACTGGGCCACTGAAGTCGAAACCCATGCCTCGCTGCCCTTGGGAACCCACGGTGGCCTGCACTTGATGGTATGGCTCAAACAATGGCTTCTTGCTGGTCAACGCCACCAGCCCGCCCGGCGAGCTGCGCCCGTAGAGCACCGATGACGGGCCTTTGAGAATATCCACCCGCTCGAGGAAGTACGGGTCCACCTGCATGGTGCTGTAAGTCCCGCTGTCCCCCATGGATTTCAAACCGTCGAGGTAGATGTTATCCACCGAACCGTCGTTGAAACCACGCATCGCCACGTAGTCGTAACGGTGAGTGGCGCCATACGGGTTGGTCAGCACGCCAGGGGTGTAACGCATGGCCTGGGCAACGGTTTGCGAGCCCTGGTCGTCCATCTGCTCGCGGGTCACCACTGAAACCGTCTGGGACGTTTCCACCAGCGCGGTACTGGTCTTGGTGGCGATCTGGCTGTGAGTCGCGTTGTAGCCGTCCATGCTGCCCAAGGCATTACCCAGGGCGAAGCCTCTGATGTCGGTGGTCGGCAAGGTCAGCGCCTCGCTCTCGGGCTGTGCCTGCAACACGAAACTCACGTCGTCCTGAGCCTGCGCCTGCAAGCCTGACCCGCTGAGCAACTGGCTCAAACCTTGTTCGGCAGAGTACTCCCCATGCAGCCCGACAGACTGGCGGCCCTGAGTCTGCGCAGGCGTGCTGGAAAGTGTGATGCCTGCCTGACGGGCAAACTGATTGAGCGCATCGCTCAGCGGGCCTGCGGGGATGTCATAGCGCTGGCTGATACGCTCGACGCCGCTATCAGCCGCGGCGCCGGCCACGGGCAGCAAGCCGATGCCCATTGTGGTCGACAGCAACGCTGCACGTACGGCTTTGCTGAGCAAAGGGTAGGAAGAGGGTGAGTTACTGAAAAAACGCACAGTCATTATCGAGATCCGTAGAGGTCGCTGAAGGCAGATTGAATTGCTTACTGTCTAAGCCGGACTCACGGAAAAAAGCCGCCAAAAATAAATCAGGTGCGATAAAAATAATCAGGCCTGACGCTCCAGGCTCACCCACCAGCGGGTGCGATAGCGCAGGCGCACAGGCAGCGTCTGCGGAAGGATCGCCAACAGCTTCTCAGTGTCTTCCAGGCGAAAAACACCCGACAAGCGCAAGTCTGCGATATCACTTGAACAGCCCAGATAACCCTGGCGATAGCGCCCCACCTCCGCCAGGAAGTCGGCAAGACGCATGTTGCGGGTGACGATTAATCCGTCGGCCCAGGCCCCAGTATCCATATCCGAAGGCGGCGCGAGAACGACCCCGTTCTGACGCACCACGTAGCTTTCTCCTGCATGCACTTGAGTAAACAGCCCGTCGGCGGTATGCGGTGAGTGAATCGCGACGTTGCCTGAGGCCACGCTCAAGCGTGTGCAATCACCGTCCTGGCGCACCACAAACCGCCCGTCGATGCCTTCGAACAGGCCATGGCGAGTGCGAACCAGCAACGGTGCGGTTGCAACGGCGCCGCAGGTCACCAGGATTTCCCCGCGTAGCAACGTGATCAAGCGTTGCTGCGGTTTGAAGTCCAGGTCCACCGCGCTGTCGGTATTGAGCTGCAGGCGTGTGCCATCCGGCAGTTGCACGCTGCGACGCTCGCCGGTGGTGGTCGCCAGGTCCGAGGTCCAACGCGGCCAGCCGGTGAGGTCTCGGCTTGCCCAGGCCGCCGAGCCCATCAACAGCACACCGGACAACACCTTCAACGCTTGCCGGCGGCCAAGGCGCTGGGCACTGTTCTCCAGCGCCACATGGGCTCCGGGGATCGCCGCCAATTGGCTGCTCAATTCATGCTGCAGCGCCTGCACGCGTTGCCAGGCCAGCTCGTGTTCATGATGAGCCTCACGCCAGTGCTCGCACTGCGCCTTCAGCCGGACATTGGCGCGATTGTTACGCAAGCGCAGCATCCAGCTGATGGCCTGCTTGACCACCTGCGGGTCGGGCCCGGAGCGCGCTGCGTTATCCATCGAGGTCATGCCTCATACCGCAGCACATAACAGTGATACAGCGCCTCGGCGACATACCGCTCTACCGAGCGCACCGACACGCCCATCTGCTGCGCAATCTGCTTGTATGTCAGCCCGTCGCACTGAGCCAGTAGAAACGCCTTGCGCACCTTGGGCTTGAGTCCGTCCAGAAGCCGGGCGATGGACTCCAGCAATTCCAGAATCAGCGCACGCTCTTCAGCACTCGGAGCCAAGGCTTCGGGCAAGTGCGCGATGGACTCCAGATAGGCGCGCTCGATTTCTTCGCGACGCCAATGATCGATCACCAAGCCTCGGGCGATGGTACGCAGGAAGGCCCGAGGAGCCTTGAGTTCGAAGCGTTCGGTTTTTTGCAGCAAGCGCACGAACGTGTCCTGCGCCAAGTCCGCCGCATCTGCTGCATTACCCAGGCGGCTGCGTAGCCAGGTGTTCAGCCAGCCATGATGGTTGCTGTAGAGCGTCTGTACTGCGTACTCGGAAGAGGGCATTCACGCGGCCTGGCAAAACGTCACAAATGATAATTAGTCGCATTGTCGGCAACGCTGAAAAATTTTGCAACTCCTGCCACCAGAGGCCTACCGCTGGTCGGCTTCTGACGCAAAAAGCAGATGCTTCTCACAAATTCCTAAGATTTATCCTGACTTGGCCGACAGCCTGACGAGCCATGCGTGCACCGAAATAGAGCAGTCAAAGAGTCTGCCTATCCCGTTACATGGAATGTTGCATCCGGCACGCTCACCCCCTTTTGGCAAAAAGAAGTCAATGAAATGAATCTCAAGTTCAGTCATAAAATTCTGTTGGCCGCGTCAGGCGTAGTGGTTCTGGCCTTCGCGTTATTCACGTTCTACAACGACTACCTGCAGCGCAATACCATCCGGCAAAACCTGGAATCGTCTATTCAGCAGTCCGGTGAACTGACCGCCAGCAGTGTGCAGAACTGGCTCAGCGGCCGGGTACTGGTACTGGAAAGCCTGGCGCAAAACGTGGCCCACCAAGGCAGTGCTGCCGATCTTCCGGGGTTGGTCGACCAGTCGGCATTTACCTCCAACTTCCAGTTCACTTACGTCGGTTCAACCAACGGTGTGTTCACCCAACGGCCCGACGCCAAAATGCCCGATGGCTACGACCCGCGTCAGCGCCCTTGGTACAAACAAGCGGTGGCCGCCGACAAGACCATGCTCACGCCGCCCTATATGGCAGCGGTAGGTGGGCTGATCGTGACCATCGCGATGCCGGTGAAAAAGAATGGCGAACTGCTTGGCGTGGTTGGCGGTGACCTGAGCTTGCAAACCCTGGTGAAGATCATCAACTCGGTGGATTTCGGCGGCATCGGCCATGCGTTTCTGGTCAGCGGTGACGGCCAGGTGATCGTCAGCCCGGACCAGGACCAGGTGATGAAAAACCTCAAGGACATCTACCCGGGCACCAACGTACGCATCGAGAAGGTCAGCCAGGAGGTGGTCCTCAATGGCCAGGAACGGATTCTGTCCTTCACCCCCATCAGCGGGTTGCCGAATGCCGACTGGTACATCGGCCTGTCGATCGACAAAGACAAAGCCTACGCACCGCTGGGCAAGTTCCGCACCTCGGCATTGATCGCCATGTTTATTGCAGTCGCCGCCATCGCGGTGTTCCTGAGCCTGCTGATCCAGGTCTTGATGCGCCCGCTGACCACCATGGGCCGCGCCATGCAGGACATCGCTCAGGGTGAGGGTGACTTGACCCGCCGCCTGACAGTGGAAAGCAAGGACGAGTTCGGTGACTTGGGCAGTGCCTTCAACCAATTCGTCGAGCGTATTCACGCGTCAATTTCCGAAGTTTCCTCGGCCACCCGTCAGGTACATGACCTGTCCCAGCGCGTAATGGCCTCGTCCAACGCATCGATCGTCGGCTCCGACGAGCAAAGCGCCCGCACCAACAGCGTGGCCGCAGCAATCAACGAACTGGGGGCTGCCACTCAGGAAATCGCACGCAACGCGGCTGATGCTTCGCAACACGCCAGCGGTGCCAGCGAGCAGGCCGATGACGGCCGCAAGGTGGTGGAGAAAACCATCCTGGCGATGTCGGAGCTTTCGCAAAAAATCAGCCTGTCGTGCACGCAGATTGAAACCCTGAACGCCAGCACCGACAACATCGGCCACATCCTGGATGTGATCAAAGGCATTTCCCAGCAAACCAACTTGCTGGCCCTCAACGCTGCGATTGAGGCTGCGCGCGCCGGTGAAGCCGGACGTGGGTTTGCCGTGGTAGCAGATGAAGTCCGCAACCTGGCGCATCGCACCCAGGAGTCGGCAGAAGAGATCCACAAAATGATCACCTCGCTGCAGATCGGCTCGCGTGAGGCCGTGACCACGATGAACGCCAGCCAGACCTCCAGCGAAGAAAGCGTCGAGGTCGCCAACCAGGCAGGTGAACGCCTGGTCAGCGTGACTCAGCGGATCGTCGAGATCGACGGCATGAACCAGTCGGTAGCGGCCGCCACCGAGGAACAGACTGCCGTGGTGGAAACCCTCAACGTCGACATCAACCAGATCAACCTGCTGAACCAGCAAGGCGTGGCCAACCTCAACGAAACCTTGAAGGATTGCGACGCGCTGTCTCAACAAGCCAACCGGCTGAAGCAGTTGGTCGACAGTTTCAAAATCTGATGATTAACCTGTAGGAGCGAGCTTGCTCGCGAAGAACGTCAACGATAACGCAGCGCTATCAGATAGCCCGTGTTGCCTATTCGTTTTTCGCGAGCAAGCTCGCTCCTACAGTTTTAGCCAAACATCGCTCGCACATTCTCCAGCGCGCTGTCAGCGAATGCCTGTACAAACGGCTCAAACCCCTCCACACCTTGTTCAACCGGTTCGGCGATGATCGTCCAGGTCACCCGTGAGCAGCCCTCTCCCAATGCTTCGACATCCATGGCTGCCCACAGACGTGCCACGCCCAAGGTGTTGTAAATCGTTGTCCAGGTCATGTGCATGGCCTGCTCGTCCCGGCTATTGAGTTGTTCCACCACCAGATTCCCATCGTGGAAGCATTTCTTGCGCAGCGATCCCGTGCCCGTACCGGTCATTTCGATGTGCGACAAAGCGGGGATAAATTTATCAAATCCAGAAAAATCACCGACTACCGCCCAGGCACGTGCGGCTTCGCAGGCAACCATCACTGAAGACACCACAGGCTTGCCGCAAGGGTTGCGAATCAACGTATCGGGTTTCATAGGGTTTCCTTCAATTGAGAGCCTGGTCGCAGGAAACCGATGCTCTTGAGGTATTCGCAGCCCATGCGTAACAGCGCCGGATTTTTTTCGGGGTAGTGCGTGCCCATCTGCTCGACGCCACGTTGTGCGTTGTCATGCCGGATCATTGAGGTATCGCCGATGTCCTCGCCTACGCCATTCAGGTAGAAACCCAGTACGCCGAACAATGCATTGCGGCTATCTACCGTGTGCAGGTGACGTTGCCAGTGGGCGACGCTCACCAGTTCGAATGCATGGCCTGCCTGGCGAAAGGCGTCGACGTAGGATTCCCAGCTCAAGGGTTGCGGGTTGTGCAGGTTGAACACGGTTCCTCCATCACGACAGCGGCCACTGTGGAACGCAACAAACCGGGCAAGAAAGTCCACGGGCATCAAGTCAAAATTCAGCTTGAGGCTGGGCACCAGGCCCAGTTGGAGTGAGCCCTTGAGCATCAACATCAGGCGATTTTTCTGTGGTTCGCAGACACCGCTGCGGCTGTTGAAACTGATGTTTCCTGGGCGATGGATATTGACCCAGGCACCCTGCTCGGCGGCGCGCCCCAGCAAGCGTTCCGCGACCCATTTGGACACGTTGTAGCCATTCTGGATGTAAAGCGGCGGGGTGGCGGCGTGGGTCTCGAGTACCTGGCCTTGGGCGTCGATGCTGCTGGCCGCCGACAGCGTCGAGATAAAGTTGAAGACCTTCTTGCAGCGGGTTTCACACAGGCGCAGGCATTCCAGCACCGGTTCGACGTTGTCCTTGGCCAGCGTGGCGTAATCCATCACATGATTGACGTGGGCGGCGTTGTGCACCAGCACGCCGAACGCCCCGGTGAGGTAGTCATATGCCTGGCTGGACAAGCCAAGGCGCGGCTGACTGATGTCGGCGGCATACACCCGCACTCGGCTCAGGTCCAGGTGTTCCAGGCGGTACTCACGCAGCGCCTCGGCGAACCGTGCGGTCGCCGAATGTCCGGGGTGCTCGCGCACCAGGCACGCCACTTCAAGTGCGCCGTCGGCCAGCAGCGCCTCGACGATATGCACCCCGAGAAAACTGTTGGCCCCGGTCACGATCACCCTGCGGCGTTCTCCTGCCAGGTCCGCCGGCAATGTCTGCACGTCCAGCTCACGTAGCGTATCCCGGGTTGCCTGGCCGGTCGGTGCATCGGGTGGTGCATCGTCACCCATCAGCGTCGCGAGGGTGCGGACCGTGGGGGTCTCAAAAAAACGGCTGAGGGAGAGGCTGCGCCCGAACTGCTCGCGAATGCGCAGCAGCATCGTCGACAGGAGGATGGAATGGCCACCGAGATTGAAGAAGCTTTCATCCGTCGACAACTGCGTGGCCGGCACGCCCAGCAACTCGCTCCACAGGTTGAGCAACTGCACTTGCATCGGCGTGTGCGGTTCGCCGGGAGTGGTGGCCGGCAGCGGTTGAATCGGTAGCGCAAGCAATGCCTGGCGGTCGACCTTTCCGTTGGGCGTGCACGGCATGCTCGCAAGCTCCGTGCACAGCGTGGGTTGCAGATAGTCCGGCAGTGTTTGCCGGGCATGCTGCTTCAGTGCAGTCAGGGCGTCTGGTGTTTCGGGCTGGGCAACAAAGGCCAGGATTCGCCGATGATGATCAATCACGACTGCCACTTGGCGAAACAGCTGACTGCCACGCAGGCAATGTTCGACCTCTTGCGGCTCGACCCGCAAGCCACGGATCTTCACTTGCTGATCCCGCCGCCCGCCCAGTTCAATCCCGCTTTGCGTCCACTTCGCCAGGTCGCCGCTGCGATAGGCCCGCAAGGCCTGACCGTCGGGCAACGCCAGGTGCACGAAATGCTCGGCGGTCTGCCGAGGCTGGTTGAGGTAACCCAGACTGACGCCAGGGCCGACGATGTACAGCTCGCCCATCACCTGCTCGTCCACCGGTTGTAGCTGCTCGTCGAGGATCAGTACCTGGCTGTTGGCGATGGGTGTGCCGAGGTTGCGGTTACTGTCGCCTGGCAGCAACGTGCGGTGGGTCGCCAGCACGGTGGCTTCGGTGGGGCCATAGAAATTGTGCAGGCGACACTGCCCCGCCAGTTGTTCGATGACATAGGGTTCGCATAGATCACCGCCGGTGATCACATGGGCCAGGCCAAGGGGTTGATCCAGCGGCAGGATGCTCAACAACGCGGGAGGCAGGAAGGCGTGAGTGATGCGCTGTTGGCGGATCAGCTCCACCAGTTGCTGCGGGTCGCGGCGCTGGTCTTCACTGGGCACGATCAACTCGGCGCCCGCGATCAGGCTCGGGAAGATATCAATCAGCGAAGAGTCAAAACTCAAGGGTGAGAACTGCAAGACGCGGCTGTGTTCGTTCAGTTGTACCTGGCCGCCGAACCAGCTGGTGAAGTGGGCCAGGTTGTACTGACTGAGCAGCACGCCTTTGGGCTGGCCAGTGGTGCCCGAGGTATGGAGCACCATGCAGGGGGCGTCCATAGGCGGGCGCTGGCGCAATAACGGTGGGGTGTCGTGGGTGTCGAGGGTACTGACATCCACTGCAGAAAACCGTCCCGCAGTGGATGCTTGCCATCATCCAACAGAACCGAGACGTCGGCGTTTTCCAGCATGGCTTGCTGGCGTTGCAGGGGATGGCCCGGCTCCAGCGGCAGGTACACCGCGCCACAAGCCAGCACCGCGAGGATGCTGGCGTACAGATCAAGACACTTGCCCAGGCAGACGCCGATCACGGGCGGCGTGTCGCAGGTCCCAAGCAGAGGCCCTAAATGCTGCCGGATCGCCAGGCTTTTGCGATGCAACTGTCGATAACTCAGCACGCTGCCAGCGATGTTCAGCGCCGGCCGGTCGGCGAAGGTTTGAAGACTGCTTTCCAGCCGTTCGATCATCGGCACTTTGGCGTGTTGTCGCAGTGCCAAATCGGCCGTCTGGTTAAAGCGATGCAGGTACGCCAGCGATGCGAGCGCTTGCAGGCTGTGTTCCGGATCATCGGAGGCGACCGTCGTCTGCGAGAAATAGCCCGGGTCCCGGGAGAACCCGCTCACCTGCTGGGCCACCCATTCCACCAAGTCGCTTACTGCCTGTTGACGCAACCGTTGACCATTCCCACAGGCTTCGCCGGCAACGTCCAGAGTCGCCTGAAGTCGCCGTGAGCGGGCGTAACACCTGAACTGCAGGGCTGGCAGCCCGCAGTCTGTCAACGCTCCCCTACTCAGGCGCAGGCTCATCAATGCCGTGCAGGCCAGGCCTGGCGGCACCGCCTCGCTACCGTCATCAATCAGCAGATCGACGTGGGTCGCGTCCTGTGCTCGCACCAACCCATGACCGTATTGCGCCAGCGTTTCACTGATTTCATCCAACGCTGCACTGGAGCCTGCCAGTCCAATTTTCAGGCGCCTCATGGGTGCCCTCCTGGCGCCGGAAGCAAGGCATCCAACGCCCGAACCACGCTCGGCGTTTGCAGCAGGCCGCTGTGATTCAGAAACCCCATGATATTGCCGATCAGTGGGTGCTGGCGGGTAATGGGAAAGCCCATCGCCTGAGCTTCAGCGCGTAGCGCAGCGCGCGTGCCGTCACTGACATCCAGGTGCTCGATCAATTGCAGGTCGAAGTTTTTTTGCAGGTCGTGGGTCAAGTAATGCTGGAGAAATACCGGCAGGATCCGGGCGATGCAGTCGCGGTCCGAGGCGTTTGCAGACTGCCAATAAATACGCACCAGACGCGTCCAGAAAACCGCATGACGGCCCTCGTCAAACAAGTGGTCGGCCATCAAACCACGGATGGACTGCTTGACGCTGTCGTCCTTGGAAAACGCCGCCACGTCATGGGTCACGGTATTTTCGGCGATGGCCACGGCGATCAGTTCCACGGCATCGCGCAGGTGTTCGGGGGCCAGCGCCAGCGCGGCAGGCAAGGCGTGGCTCAGCTCGATTTGCCCGGGCAGTTCAAGGGGCGGTATGCCAGTCATCTCGACGGTCTGCTGCATGAAATCGAGGGCGACGAGGGCGTGGTAGTCCTCATCCACCACGACGGTCATGGCGTCGTAGCGGCAGGCGAGCGGAAAGGGCACTGAAAAGCGATTCTTGGCAATGCTGCGTGCGGTCTTGTCGACGATCTCGGTTTCAAAGATCACCACGTCGTTGATGAACTTGTAGAACGTCTGCAACAAGACAAAATCCCGGTGCTGTGGGCATTGATCGACAAAGGTCGCGCTCAGCACCAAGGGTTGTCGGCTCATGGGATAAATCAACTTTTGATCATTTTCCAGCAGGCGGCGCGGGCGCGTGCGGATAGTCGCGCGGCGCTCCCAGTCATCGGTAAATGAGCGGTAGTCGGCGGGGTTCATACGCTCACCTCCGACAGGCGCAGGTGCAACCCGTCCCATAAGGCCAGGCGGCTGTCCACGGCGCCGAGGGCGGCACTGTTGGCTTGTTGCTCGCGAGTCGGGTCGGCGAGTGTGAGGCGTTGCAGCAATTGCGTTGCCGCCGGGCCATGCTCTTCGGCGTCGATCTCCATATGGCGCTTGAGGTAGTAGCAGAAGGTCGGTGCCTGGCGGTGAGCTATCGCACAGCTTTCCAGGAGGCGGTTGAACATCATCGGGATAACGCTCTCGCGGCCGTGCAGAAAAGCTGCCGCCACACAGTGAGTCGGCGCGTTCAGGGCAACCTGCAGCGTGTCTCTGACGAACCGAGCCACGGCAGGGTGGATATAGACTTTTTGCAGGGCCGTTTCTGCATCGCAGCCGTCACGTTGCAGGCTGACGAACCGTTCGATGGTCGCCGTATTCGCGCCGACTTCACGCATGGCCTCCAGGTACAGCTCGAAGTGGCTGCCGTGTCCGTGGCCGGGGTACACGTCCGACTCTTCGCCCAATACGATTTCATTGATCAGGCGAGCCGCTTGTGGGTCCGTTGGCGGTAACCAGGGCAGGCGCATGCCGGTCAGGTCATGTTGCAGGCGCTTGGTCAGTGTCATGAAGTCCCAAACAGCGAATACGTGGTTCTCCATAAAGTATTGTAACTTTTGGAGCGTATTTACTTGTGTGAATAGTGGGTGGTTGTGCAACTGCTGCTTTTTTTGTTTAAGCAGGTGTGAGTGCTGGAGCATGGTTGATGCCTATAAGTCGTTGTCTCTTCCCTGATAAAAGCGTTTTGCTTTAGCGACAAATAAGTATTGGTTTTCACGCGCGCGCGGATGCCTTGATCGCGGACAGCCATACGTGAGGCTGGCGCCGTTATTCAACACGCCGCACGCTGTGACAAAACACAAGGCTTTATTTAAAGGAACGCCACTCACAGTGACGCCCGAGCATGGGTTCACGCTATTGGTTTGGAAGATTTGGGGTATGGATAATTAAAAACAGTAATCTGATTGGGTATTCAGTGGTTTTTAGTTTTATAAATGGTTGCAGATAAATATGTTGCTGTAGTTAGTGCGCTCTATGGAGTGTGGGAAGTTTCCTTGAATGTTAAATAATAAGCTGGAGTAGTTGTTTGTTTTGAACTGTATGTTTCGGCGGGGCAGCACCTCGTTGCTGTGATGCACTGAGCCCCCCTGACCCAGGCGGCCTCGCAGCGCTATGTGGTCGAAGGGGGAGGTTCAGTTCCCTGGAGCATTCACAGCGATGTTTTATCGTCGCTCTGTTCGAGGCTCCTGAGGTAACCCGTAATCACCTCCATGCCGCGGGTGAGGTGGTTACGCAAGGTCAGGATGCTTTCCTCGATTTTCTTTTTCGTTACCAGGTCCAGCAATTCCCGGTGGTCTTCCTGGGACGTCTTGCCCAGGCCCATGGCTTCGAGGTTGAAGCGCAGGAAACGCTCCTCTTCGTTCAAGCCGTGTTCCACCAACTTGAGCAACCGCTGATTGCCCGCCTTGCCGTACAGCGCCATGTGGAACAGACGGTTGAGGCGGCCGATTTCGGTGTAGTCGCTTTCCCGTTCCAGTGCGTCGATGAAGGCGCCAGCCTGGGCAATGTCATCGGCAGTGAGCAGAGGAATCGACAAGCGCAGTGCTTCGGATTCCAGGAGTATGCGCAGCGCATAGGTTTCTGCCGAATGGTCTTCAATCAGTGGCGCCACCACTGCGCCTTTGTGGGTGACCACATGCAGCAGTGACTGGGCTTCCAGTTGACGCAATGCCTCACGCACCGGCATCCGGCTGACCCCGAACAAGCTGGCCAGCTCCTGTTGGCGCATGGCGGTGCCGCAGGGCAAGCGACCATCCAGGATGGCGTTGCGCAATGTTTCTTCAATCACGGAGCGAGCAAGATGGGCGGGGATAGGCCCGCTGATCTGGATGCTGCTCAAAGGGTTCGGCTTCTGCGTCACGACTACGCTATCCTCCTTTTCAGGGTGAGGTGGCTAATTGGATCCAATGCACACTAGAGTTTGTCCACAAGCTTGTCAAACAGGCAAGGTTTCGGCTTGTAAGTGACTCAACAATGCGGTCTTTTGACCCACATTTCTGACTTGCCGTGTCTTACGGCGGCTATGGAAAAATAGGTACTGTTGCGGTGATTGCACCGTGCCATTGTTTTTTAGCATTCGAACCTTCACCATCCAACGCTACTCCGTCTTCTTCTACGGATTGAACGCTTTGGCGGTACGTTTTATTCCCCCTTGGGTCCTGCGCTGGCTTTTTTCGGTGCTGTTGCTGGCTGGCTTATTGCCCGGCGGGTTGCATGCCGATTGGGATTTCTCCCAGATCAGCCGCAAAGCGACCGCACTATACGGCCCGTTGGGAGAAGGGCAGCAGCGCATTGATGCCTGGCAACGGTTGTTGGCGACGCAGAAACAAGTCAGCGAGCTGGAGCAGCTTAAGGTAGTCAACCTGTTCTTCAACAAGCAAATGCACTATGTGGAAGACATCGACCTGTGGCACCAAGTGGACTATTGGGAAACCCCTATCGAAGGCCTGTGGAAGGGCGCCGGGGATTGCGAAGACTATGCAATCGCCAAGTATTTCAGCTTGCGTCACCTGGGCGTCGCCAGCGACAAATTGCGCATTACCTACGTCAAGGCGTTGCGTCAGAATCGCGCCCACATGGTCTTGACCTATTATTCGACGCCGGACGCGATGCCGCTGGTGCTCGACAGCCTGACCGATGAAATCCAGCCGGCAAGCCAGCGTACCGACTTGCTGCCTGTCTATTCCTTCAATGCTGAAGGCTTATGGTTGCCGGGCGCCAAGGGCGACAAAAAAGTCGGTGATACCAAACGCTTGTCACGCTGGCAGGATGTGTTGAAAAAAATGCGTGCGGAAGGCTTTCCAGCCGAGCCTGCCAACTAGGAGTACCTGTACAGATGTCTCTGTTCAAACAGCTTTTGATCGCTATCTGTCTGTTTTTGGTGGTCGCCTTCAGCGGCAGCTTCATGGTGAGCCTGGAAAGTTCGCGCACCCAATATGTCAACCAGTTGCGTTCCCACGCGCAGGACGCCGCCACCGCGTTGGCGCTGTCACTGACCCCTAATATTGATGACCCGGCGATGGTGGAGTTGCTGGTCAGCTCAATCTTCGACAGTGGTTACTACGCCAGCATCCGCGTGGTGGACCTGAAGAATGACCAGGTCATTGTCGAGCGCAACGGTACCCCCGACAGCGATGGCGTGCCCAAATGGTTCGTCAACCTGATCGGCCTGGAGCCGGCGGGCGGCGACGCCTTGGTTAACCGTGGCTGGGAGCAGGCGGCACGGGTCGAGGTGGTCAGCCACCCGATGTTCGCCCTGGCCAAGCTCTGGCGAAGCGCGCTTGGCAGCCTTGGCTGGCTGTTGCTGTGTGGCGCTGTCAGCGCCGTGCTGGGAGCCCTGTTGCTGCGCCGACAATTGAAGCCCTTGGACTACATGGTCAAACAGTCCCATGCGATTGCCCGTCGGGAATTCTTGAGCTTGCCCGAGCTGCCGCGCACCCCGGAGCTACGCCGTGTGGTGCAGGCGATGAACCAGATGGTGGAGAAACTCAAGGCGCTGTTTCAGGAGCAGGCCGAGCGCAGTGAAAGGCTGCGGGTCGAGTCATACCAGGACAACCTCACCGGCCTGGCTAACCGGCGTTATTTCGAGATGCAACTTAACGCCCGGGTGAGTAATCCGGAGGAGACCAACTCCGGTTATTTGCTGCTCCTGCGGGTCAAGGACCTGGCCGGACTCAACCAGCGCCTGGGCGGCCAGCGCACCGACCAATTGCTGCAGGCGGTGGGCGAGCAACTGTTGCGTCAGTGCGAGCCGTACCCGGAAACCCACAACCTGGTCACCCGGATCCGCGGCGGCGAGTTTGCCGTGCTGGCGCCGGGGCTGGTACGCGAAGAGGCCTTGCAGCTGGCGCAAAACCTGGAAAGCGTCCTGCTTAGCCTGCAAGCCACGGGTGCCAGCGATGTCACGCCGGTCGCTTACATCGGCCTGGCACCGTTCAACCATGGCGACGCACCGCAAGCCGTGCTGACACTGGCCGACCAGGCCTTGGCCCAGGCGGAGACCCAAGGCGACACCAGTTGGGTCTGCCTGGACCATAGCGCGCCCGCCAGCGTTGGCGATGACCATCACGCCTGGCATACCTTGCTCGACCAGGCGTTGACCGAGCGACATTTTCAACTGTATTTCCAGCCGGTGGTTGCCAGCCACGACCCGCAGGTGGTGCTGCACTACAAGGTGTTGTCACGCCTGCAGGACGACCAGGGGCAGACGATTGCGGCAGGGCGTTTCCTGCCATGGCTTGAACGGTTCGGCTGGTCGGCGCGTCTTGACCGCATGATGCTGGAGCTGGTGTTCAAGCAGATGGCTGGCCACACCGAATCCCTGGCGCTGAACCTGTCGGCCGCGACCTTGGCCGACCCTCAAGCCCTGAATCGAGTGTTCGAGTTGTTGCGTCAACACTCCAATCTCGGCCCACGGTTGACCCTGGAAATCGGCGAAGAGCAATTGCCGGAACAAGCGGCGCTTGAGCAACTGACCCATCGCCTGCGCGAGCTCAATTTCTCCTTGAGCCTGCAGCGCTTCGGCGGGCGCTTCAGCATGATCGGCAACTTGGCGCGCCTGGGCCTGGCCTACCTGAAGATCGACGGCAGCTACATTCGCGACATCGACCAAGAGAGCGACAAACGCCTGTTTATCGAAGCCATCCAGCGTGCCGCCCACAGCATCGACCTGCCACTGATCGCTGAGCGTGTGGAGACCGAGGGTGAGCTGGCGGTGATCTGCGAGATGGGCGTTTTCGGCGTGCAGGGGCAGTTGTTTGGCGAGCCGGCGCCCTGGAAGTAATGCGGGTAGCCGCTGCTGAGGCAGCGGCTACCGTCTGGGGCCTCAGATCAACCCGGTTTCTTCGTCGTTGATCAAGCTGTTCAGCCCGCCGAGTGCTTCCCGCGCCTGGTTGCGATCCAACAGTTTGGCTTGGGCCGCCGGCGGCAGGTCGGTGACGCGAATCACCCCCTTGCTGGTCAACACCTGAATCAAGTCATCCAGAACCCGAATCATCTCCAGGTCGCTTTGCTTGAGCTGATTCAGGCTGGTTTCCACGAGCGTATTGGCATACCACGCTTCAATCTCATGGTGATCGGCCGGTAGCGTCTCCGTTGACTCGTCGAAGGCGGCGGCCTCTACGCGAATCAGCCCGCCGTGTGCATCACGTTGCACATAAAACATAACAATCCCTCAGCAATGAAGCCCGCAGCCACCAACACAGGCTAACGGTGGGTAATGGGTGCGAGTATGCGGTGCAATCGTCCCACAGAGCCAGTGACGAGCTACTAATGTACATCGGCCGCCCGGTTGGGCGGCCGATGAACGCAGGCTTAGGCGGTGTGATCGATCTTGATGGTCGGGTCGGCACCGCTGATCAGCGAGTTGATGCTGGTGTGAGACCAGTCGTTGCCTTCCAGCTTGATGGTGACATCCGCGTTCGCCAGACCGCCGGCCTTGTTCAGATTGCCTTCGGTACTGACTTGCAGCGTCGAGACACCCTCCACCGTGGTGATCTTGAGGTAGTTGTCGATGGTGCTGTCGCTCTCACCTTTCAACAGATCCCGCAGGTCAATCCGGTCGCCGTCCGCAGCCTTGAAGTCCTTGATCACGTCGTTGCCCAGGTCGCCAGACTTCCACACGAACAAATCAGCGCCGGAACCACCAATCAGGATGTCGTTGCCCTGGCCGCCGACCAACGTGTCGTTGCCCGTGCCGCCCAGCAGGATGTCATTGCCCTTGCCACCGTCGAGGTAGTCGCTGCCGCCCTGGCCGAACAGGATGTCGTCGCCGTTGCCGCCCAGCAGCGTGTCGTTCCCGTCCTTGGCGCCGGATACATCAAAGTCGGCGTAGTGTTCGGTCACGTACTGATGCACGTTCGACGTGGTGACGGCCGTGACGGCCATCCCGGTTTTCTGTGCGACGAAGGCCTGCAGCGCGTTGTAGCCCTCGCCGGTAACCCCACCGAAGCTCACCAGGTCACCGAAGATGATGTCATTGCCGTCGCCACCGTTGATGGTGTCAGAGCCCGGCAAGGTCGCCTCGGTGTGACCCAGGATAGCGTTGGCCAAGTCCTTCGGATCGATGTTGCTCTGTGGCTTGCCGTCCGAGTCGTACGGTTTGAGGTCGTTGAGGCTGACCCCGCTGTTGATACCAATGGCTTCCACGCTGGACAAGCCGCTGAGCAATGCAAACCCGCTGCCGGAATTGCTGGTCGTCGCAGAGCTGGTGCTGCTACCGCTGCCGTCCAGGTACGAGACTTCATAGGTGCCGTCGCCTTGCGCATGCACGGTGCCGATGACGCCGCTGTCGTACCAGCTGCCGTTCCAGTTCTGCATCCACTTGTGAACCTGACCGGCGCTGTCGATCAGTTGCAGCCTGCTGCTGCCGACGGTGATCGAGAACGCGTTGCCCAATTGATAGTTGTTGGTGTTGATGTAGTCATCCAGACGGCCATCGGTGGTGGTGTAGTTGTAGAAGTCGGCGACCACCGGATTGGTCTGTTCGCCGTTCTGGAAGTATGTCGGCTGGCCATCAGTGATGAAGTAAGTCAGGTTGGTCGCGCCGGTGTTGCCGGTCGCCAGGCTGCTCTGGAAGAAGTTGGCGGTGGCCTTGAACACGTCTTCATAGTTGGTGCCGCCACCGGAGACCATCGAATCCAGCACGCCCTTGAGTATCGCCAGCGCGTTTGGATCGTTCAGGTTAATCGCCACCGATTTATTGACCTGGGTATCGAAGTCCGCCACGAAGATATTCACGGTGCCCGATGTGTTGGCGCCGAGACTGTTTTTCAGTGAGCTGAACACCGAGGTCAGCGACGCCTTGGCCGCGTTGACCGAGTCGGTGCTCATGCTGCCGGAGCTGTCGACCATGAACGCGATGTTGTAGTTCTTGCCTTGCACCACGTTCAGGCCACCGATGTCCGCGACCACGATGTCATTGCCATCGGTGCCGGTGATGTTGTCGCTGCCCGACGTTGCGGTGATCGAGTTGTAGTTCGCCGGGTAAATCGTCACCGGCAACTGCGCGGTGGTGACGGCCGAGCCGCCCAGGCTTTCAGTCGAGGTCGAGGTCACCGTCAGGTTGAACTGGCCGCTGTAGTAGGTCGGTGGCTTGATGGTCAGGGTGCTCAGGTCCCAGCCCGTTACGTTTACTTCACCGGTGCTCGCGCCGGCACTATAGGTATGCCCGGCACCATCGGTCAGTACCGAGCCTGCCGGGATCCCGCTGATCTTCACGCTCAGGCTTTCCGAGCCGTCAGTATCGGTCAGGCTGGTGGTGACCTTGGACAGGTGCACCGAGCCATTCTCCAGGCCTTCGTTGAGCTTGTAGCCGGTGTAGTAACCGTCGCCGTTGCTGCCATGCAGGTCGGACACGGTCACGCCGGCATTGATCAGGTCGCTGACGCCGGTGTAGAGCGGTATGCCGCTGGCGTTCAGGGGCTGGACCGCACCGTTGCCGATTTGCACGTTGACGTTATAGCTGCCAGGTCCGGACTGGTTGGCGTGGTAGATCTCGATGCTGTAATAGCCGCTGACGGTCGGGGTGATCGAACCGCTGAACTTGCCGCTGTTGGTGCCCCACAGCGCGCTCGCTACGTCTTTGCCGCCAACGTTGACCACCAGGCTGTCATCGCCGGTGCCGCTGAAGGTGTAGCTCTTCCCGGCTTCCATGTAGATCAGGCCGGAAGTCTTGGAGCCAGAGCCCCCCGCAACGTTCGCTTCAGACACGACCGTGGTCACGGTGGTGCTGGTGTTCGGAGTGCCGGCGTTATCAATCGCGTTTTTCAGGTCTGCTGGTGCAGCGCCGTTGCCGTTGGTGCCCAGGTTCGCAATGCTGTTCCAGCTTTGCTTGGTCAGGCCCACGGAATTCACGGCGTTATCTGCCACCGTCAGGTTCGGCGCATCCGCTACTGGGGTGATATCGACTTTCACCGTCGCGGCAGTGCCCAGATCCTTGCCATCGGTTGGCTGGAACTTGAACTGCGCATAGTCGGCCTGTTTATTGCCGATGCCGGTGCCGCCGTAACCATTGGTCCCGGACTCGTTGGCATTGGGCATAAAGCGCAATTGGCCGCCGTCGATCTGGGCCTTGGTAAAGGTCTGGCCGCTGGTCACGTTGGACCAGGTCACCCCGTCCGCTGCCAGGAACTGCAATTTACCGGCAACCGGCAACTCGGTGATTTTCACCCCGAGGCTCGCTTGTGGCGAGTCGACGTCAGTCACGCCGAAGTTCGACCAGGCCAGGGCCAGCGGCGTGTCCTCGGTACCCGTGACGGCGCTGCCGGTAGCGACCGGCGCGTCGTTGACGGCCACCACGTTGACGGTGGCAGTGGCAACGTTGGAGTAGTTACCGCCATCGGTCACCGTCACGGTAATGATCCGCGGTGTGGTGCTCGGGTCATGGCTGCTGTTGGAGAACGTGATGTTCTGGATCCGCGTCATGTAATCGGCCAGCGTCGCGCTGCCCGACAGCGTCAGGGTAATGGTGCCCGTCTGGTTGTTGGAGTTGATCGTGATGCCGTTGACGCTATTGCCCAGGTTCAGCACGTCGCCCGCTTGCGCGTTGGTCAGGGTGACGGTGGCGCCGGTCAGCATCGTGCTGTCCGGGTCGGTGATCTTGATGTCGGTGTCAGCAATCGACACACCTGGCCCGGTGGTGCCTTCGGTGAACGTCACCTTGTAATCCGCACCGGTGGCGCCGCTGGAATTGTTGGCGTCCAGGTCGATGACCGGCGGGGCGTCGTTGTCGATGATATTGGTGCTGATGCTGCCATTGGTGCCGCTGATCGCCAGCTTCTCGAAGTTGCCACCGGAAGTCTTGTCGATGGTAATCACCAGCGTTTCGGTAGGCTCGGTCAGCTTGTCGTCAAGGGTGTTCACGTTGAAGGTTGCACTGCTGGCGCCAGCCGGGATCTTCACGGTGTAGACGCCGTTGAAATCCGAACCGTCGGTGGCCGTGCCGCTGTATTTCAGCGTGACGGTCACGTCAGTGGCCGCCGGGTTGCTCAGCGTGAGGGTGTAGTGGGCTGCCTGGCCCTCATTTACCGACGCATCACCGGTGATGCTGATGGTGGTGGTGTCGATCGAGTCGGTAATGGTGGTGACAGCCGGATGGCTGTTATCCGGAACCAGTTTCTCGAAGTTACCGCCAGTGGCCGTGCTGATGGTGGTGCTGACGGTTGAGCCGTTGTTGTAGACGTCGTTGGGTGGCGTCTGGAAGACCACAGTGCCGGTGGTTTTGCCGGAATCGACAGTGATCACCTGGCCGTTGGACAGGGTCACGGTCACCGGGGCGTGAGCGACGTTGCTCAAGGTCGCGGTGTAGGTGATCTGGCCGCCTTCAGTGATCGCGGTGTTGGCTGTCGACAGCGTCACAGTGGTGGTGTCGATCGAGTCCGAAATGACGGTGGTCGGTGGATTGGTGTTATCCGGGACCAGTTTCTCGAAGTTGCCGCCAGTGGCTGTGGTGATAGTCGTGCTGACGGTGGAGCCGTTGTTGTAGACGTCGTTAGCCGGAGTTTGGAAGACCACAGTACCGGTGGTTTTACCGGAATCGATAGTGATGACCTGGCCGTTGGACAGGGTCACGGTTACCGGGGCGTGAGCGACGTTGCTCAGGGTAGCGGTGTAAGTGATCTGGCCGCCTTCAGTGATCGCGGTGTCAGTGGTGCTCAACTTAACGGTCGTGGTGTCGATCGAGTCGGTGATGGTGGTGACAGCCGGGTGACTGTTGTCCGGGACCAGCTTCTCGAAGTTACCGCCAGTGGCTGTGCTGATGGTGGTGCTGACCGTCGAACCGTTGTTGTAGACGTCGTTAGCCGGAGTTTGGAAGACCACAGTGCCGGTGGTTTTACCGGAGTCGATAGTGATCACCTGGCCGTTGGACAGGGTCACGGTTACCGGGGCGTGAGCGACGTTGCTCAGGGTCGCGGTGTAAGTGATCTGGCCGCCTTCAGTGATCGCGGTGTTGGCTGTCGACAGGGTAACGGTGGTGGTGTCGATCGAATCCGAGATGACAGTGGTCGGCGGATTGGTGTTGTCCGGGACCAGTTTCTCGAAGTTGCCGCCAGTGGCTGTGGTGATAGTCGTGCTGACGGTGGAGCCGTTGTTGTAGACGTCGTTAGCCGGAGTCTGGAAGACCACGGTGCCGGTGGTTTTACCGGAATCAATGGTGATCACCTGACCGTTGGACAGGGTCACGGTTACCGGGGCGTGAGCGACGTTGCTCAAGGTCGCGGTATACGTGATCTGGCCGCCTTCGGTGATCGCTGTATCGGTGGTGCTCAACTTAACGGTAGTGGTGTCGATCGAATCGGTGATGGTAGTAACAGCTGGGTGGCTGTTATCTGGAACCAACTTCTCGAAATTGCCGCCAGTAGCGGTGCTGATGGTCGTGCTAACCGTCGAACCGTTGTTGTAAACGTCATTGGCGGGTGTCTGGAAGACTACCGTGCCAGTGTTTTTACCGGCGTCGATGGTGATCACCTGACCGTTGGACAGTGTCACGGTTACCGGCGCATGAGCTTCGTTGCTCAAGGTCGCGGTGTAGGTGATCTGACCGCCTTCGGTAATGGCGGTGTCGGTGGTCGACAGCGTCACCGTCGTGGTGTCGATCGAATCCGAAATGACGGTGGTCGGCGGATTAGTGTTATCCGGTACCAGCTTCTCGAAATTACCGCCAGTAGCGGTGGTGATCGTGGTGCTAACGGTCGAGCCGTTGTTGTAAACGTCGTTCACCTGGGTCTGGAAAACCACAGTACCTGTGGTTTTGCCTGCATCAATGGTGATGACCTGGCCGTTAGACAGGGTCACGGTCACTGGCGCATGCGCTTCATTAGAAAGCGTCGCGGTGTAAGTGATCTGACCGCCTTCGGTAATGGCGGTGTCAGTAGTGCTCAACTTAACGGTCGTGGTGTCGATCGAATCGGTAATAGTGGTGACGGCTGGATGGCCGTTATCCGGGACCAATTTTTCGAAGTTGCCACCAGTAGCGGTGCTGATGGTGGTGCTGACCGTCGAACCGTTGTTGTAGACGTCATTGGCGGGTGTTTGGAAGACCACCGTACCAGTGGTTTTACCGGCGTCGATGGTGATCACTTGGCCGTTGGACAGGGTCACGGTTACCGGGGCGTGAGCTTCGTTGCTCAAAGTCGCGGTGTAGGTGATCTGGCCACCTTCAGTGATTGCGGTGTCAGTGGTCGACAGCGTTACCGTGGTGGTATCGATCGAGTCCGAAATGACGGTAGTCGGCGGATTGGTGTTATCCGGGACCAACTTCTCAAAGTTACCGCCAGTAGCCGTCGTAATCGTGGTGCTAACGGTCGAACCGTTGTTGTAGACGTCATTGACCGGGGTCTGGAAAGCCACGGTACCTGTGGTTTTGCCAGCATCAATGGTGATGACCTGGCCGTTGGACAGAGTCACGGTCACCGGGGCGTGAGCTTCGTTGCTCAAGGTCGCGGTATAAGTGATCTGGCCGCCTTCAGTGATCGCCGTGTCGTTAGTCGACAAGGTCACGGTGGTGGTATCGATCGAGTCCGAAATGACGGTGGTCGGCGGATTGGTGTTATCCGGGACCAACTTCTCAAAGTTACCGCCAGTAGCTGTCGTAATCGTTGTGCTAACGGTGGAACCGTTGTTGTAGACGTCATTGACCGGGGTCTGGAAAACCACGGTACCCGTGGTTTTGCCAGCATCAATGGTGATCACCTGGCCGTTGGACAGAGTCACGGTGACCGGGGCGTGAGCTTCGTTGCTCAAGGTCGCGGTATAAGTGATCTGGCCGCCTTCAGTGATCGCCGTGTCGTTAGTCGACAAGGTCACGGTGGTGGTGTCGATCGAATCCGAAATGACGGTGGTCGGCGGATTAGTGTTATCCGGGACCAGCTTCTCGAAATTGCCGCCGGTAGCGGTGGTGATGGTCGTGCTGACGGTGGAACCGTTGTTGTAAACGTCGTTGACCGGCGTTTGGAAAACCACGGTACCCGTGGTTTTGCCCGCGTCGATGGTAATGACCTGGCCGTTAGACAGGGTCACGGTGACCGGAGCGTGAGCTTCGTTGCTCAAGGTCGCGGTGTACGTGATCTGGCCGCCTTCGGTAATGGCGGTGTCATTGGTCGACAAGGTCACGGTCGTGGTGTCGATTGAATCGGTAATCGTGGTGGTCGGCGGATTGGTGTTATCCGGGACCAACTTCTCAAAGTTGCCGCCAGTGGCGGTGGTGATCGTGGTGCTAACGGTGGAACCGTTGTTGTAGACGTCGTTGGCTGGCGTTTGGAAAACCACGGTCCCCGTGGTTTTACCGGAATCGATGGTGATCACCTGGCCGTTGGACAGGGTCACGGTGACCGGAGCGTGAGCTTCGTTGCTCAAGGTCGCGGTGTACGTGATCTGGCCGCCTTCGGTAATGGCGGTGTCATTGGTCGACAGCGTCACCGTCGTAGTGTCGATCGAATCCGAAATGACGGTAGTCGGCGGATTAGTGTTATCCGGTACCAACTTCTCAAAGTTACCGCCAGTAGCCGTCGTAATGGTGGTGCTAACGGTGGAGCCGTTGTTGTAGACGTCATTGACCGGAGTCTGGAAAACCACAGTACCGGTGGTTTTGCCCGCGTCGATAGTGATCACCTGGCCGTTGGACAGAGTCACGGTTACCGGCGCGTGAGCCTCATTGCTCAAAGTCGCGGTGTAGGTGATCTGACCGCCTTCAGTGATTGCGGTGTCAGTGGTCGATAGCGTCACGGTGGTGGTGTCGATCGAATCCGAAATGACGGTGGTCGGCGGATTGGTGTTATCCGGGACCAACTTCTCAAAGTTACCGCCAGTAGCCGTCGTAATGGTGGTGCTAACGGTGGAACCGTTGTTGTAGACGTCATTGACTGGAGTTTGGAAAACCACGGTACCCGTGGTTTTGCCCGCGTCGATGGTAATGACCTGGCCGTTGGACAGAGTCACGGTTACCGGCGCATGCGCTTCATTCGAAAGCGTGGCGGTGTAGGTGATCTGTCCGCCTTCGGTAATGGCGGTATCGGTGGTCGACAGCGTCACGGTGGTGGTGTCGATCGAATCCGAAATGACGGTAGTCGGCGGATTGGTGTTATCCGGGACCAACTTCTCAAAGTTGCCACCGGTAGCGGTGGTGATCGTGGTGCTAACGGTGGAGCCGTTGTTGTAAACGTCGTTGACCGGCGTTTGGAAAACCACGGTACCGGTGGTTTTACCGGCATCAATGGTGATCACCTGACCGTTGGACAAGGTCACGGTCACCGGCGCATGCGCTTCATTAGAAAGCGTTGCGGTGTACGTGATCTGACCACCTTCAGTGATCCCGGTGTCGTTAGTCGACAAGGTCACGGTGGTGGTATCGATCGAGTCCGAAATGACGGAGGTCGGCGGATTGGTGTTGTCCGGGACCAGCTTCTCGAAGTTGCCGCCAGTGGCGGTGCTGATGGTCGTGCTAACCGTCGAACCGTTGTTGTAAACGTCGTTGACTGGTGTTTGGAAAACTACTGTCCCGGTAGTTTTACCGGCATCAATGGTGATCACCTGGCCGTTGGACAGAGTCACAGTCACCGGCGCGTGAGCCTCGTTGCTCAAGGTCGCGGTGTAGGTGATCTGACCGCCTTCGGTAATGGCGGTATCGGTGGTCGACAGCGTCACCGTCGTGGTGTCGATCGAATCCGAGATAACAGTGGTCGGCGGATTTGTATTGTCCGGAACCAGTTTCTCGAAGTTGCCACCAGTGGCCGTCGTAATGGTGGTGCTAACAGTGGAACCGTTGTTGTAGACGTCGTTGACTGGAGTTTGGAAAACCACGGTACCCGTGGTTTTGCCCGCGTCGATGGTAATGACCTGGCCGTTGGATAGAGTCACGGTCACCGGCGCATGCGCTTCATTCGAAAGCGTTGCGGTGTACGTGATCTGACCACCTTCAGTGATCGCGGTGTCATTAGTCGACAAGGTCACGGTGGTGGTGTCGATCGAATCCGAAATGACGGTAGTCGGCGGATTGGTGTTGTCCGGAACCAGTTTCTCGAAGTTGCCGCCAGTGGCGGTGGTGATCGTGGTGCTAACGGTGGAACCGTTGTTGTAGACATCATTAACCGGGGTCTGGAAAACCACAGTCCCCGTGGTTTTGCCCGCATCAATGGTGATGACCTGGCCGTTGGACAGAGTCACGGTCACTGGAGCATGAGCTTCGTTGCTCAAGGTCGCGGTGTAGGTTATCTGGCCGCCTTCGGTAATGGCAGTATCGGTGGTCGACAGCGTCACGGTGGTGGTGTCGATCGAGTCCGAGATAACAGTGGTCGGAGGATTAGTGTTATCCGGTACCAACTTCTCGAAATTACCGCCAGTAGCGGTGGTGATGGTCGTGCTGACGGTCGAGCCGTTGTTGTAGACGTCGTTGACCGGAGTCTGGAAAACCACAGTGCCAATGGTTTTACCGGCATCGATGGTGATCACCTGGCCGTTAGACAGAGTCACGGTCACTGGCGCATGAGCTTCGTTGCTCAAGGTCGCGGTGTAGGTGATCTGACCGCCTTCAGTGATTGCGGTGTCGGTGGTCGACAGCGTCACCGTCGTGGTATCGATCGAATCCGAAATAATAGTGGTTGGCGGATTTGTATTGTCCGGAACCAACTTCTCAAAGTTGCCGCCAGTAGCCGCTGTAATCGTGGTGCTGACGGTGGAGCCGTTGTTGTAGACGTCGTTGACTGGAGTCTGGAAAACCACGGTGCCCGTGGTTTTGCCCGCGTCGATGGTGATGACCTGGCCGTTGGACAGGGTCACGGTCACTGGCGCATGCGCTTCATTTGAAAGCGTCGCGGTGTAAGTGATCTGACCGCCTTCGGTGATTGCGGTGTCGGTGGTCGACAGCGTTACGGTGGTGGTATCGATCGAATCCGAAATGATTGTGGTCGGCGGATTGGTGTTGTCCGGGACCAGCTTCTCGAAATTACCGCCAGTAGCGGTGCTGATCGTGGTGCTAACGGTGGAACCGTTGTTGTAGACATCATTAACCGGGGTCTGGAAAACCACAGTCCCCGTGGTTTTGCCCGCATCAATGGTGATGACCTGGCCGTTGGACAGAGTCACGGTCACTGGAGCATGAGCTTCGTTGCTCAAGGTCGCGGTGTAGGTGATCTGGCCGCCTTCGGTAATGGCAGTATCGGTGGTCGACAGCTTCAC
>NZ_JAXCIS010000163.1:0-22224 GCF_034044025.1 Pseudomonas sp. SED1 | reverse complement strand
GATGGGCCATCCTTGGCCCAGCACGGCTAACCCGGCGTCCTGCCGGGTTGCCCACGCTCCAAAGCCTGCGTTCGGCCAGCGTGGTTTAACGGGGCGCCTAAGATCAAGATCAAAAGCAAGAGCACAGCGGCCTACCGGCCGGCTTGAGTGTGGAAGAGCAAAATCAGAAACTAAAGCGGGCACGGTCAAATGTGGGAGCGGGCTTGCTCGCGAAGGTCGTTAACGATGACGCTGGCATTCTGGATGAACGCGGCGCCCTCAAGTTTTTCGCGAGCAAGCTCGCTCCTACAGGTTCGGCGTTTCGTTAAGTATCAGGCTGCGATAGTGCCCGGGGTTGGAGCCCGACCACTTGCGAAACGCCTTGTAGAACGAGCTGGCATCGGCAAACCCCAGGCGGGTGGCGATTTCGGTAAAGCTGATGTCGGAGTCCGCCAACCACACGATCGCCAGTTCTTTGCGCACGCTGTCCTTGAGACCTTGGTAGGTCTGCCCTTCTTCCGCCAGGCGCCGGCGCAGGGTGGAGGCGGAGATGCACAGCGACGCGGCCAGGCCTTCGGTTTCGGGCCAGTTCTCAGCAGGCATTTGCCGAAGGTCAGTCTTGATGCGGGTGGCGAGGCTGTCGGGGTCGCGGTATTTGACGAGGATGTTGGCGGGGGCATGGGCCAGGAAGCGCTTGAGTTCTTCCGGGCTGCGTTTGATTGGCAGGTCGAGGCAGTCGGCGGAGAAAATCATTCGGGTGCGCGGCCGGTCGAAGCGCAGGTTATCGGAGAACATCACTTGGTAGTCGTCGCAGAAGTCTGGCTGCGGGCAGCGCAGTTCGATCGCCAGGATCGGGATGCGCCGCCCCGCCAGCCAGCAGGCGACGCCGTGGACGATCATCCAGTAGGCGAAGTAGGTAAAGGCTCGCTTGGGTTCAGGCTCCGGTTCCAACAGTACGATTTCCGCCAGGCTCTGCTGGTGCACCAGTTGCGCCGGCATACGCTCGAGCATCAGTGACAGGAAGCCCAGGCCGGTTTCCAGCGCGGTGGCCAGGGTCGGTTGGGCCATCGAGGCGCGGCACAGGAATTCCAGGCTGCCGGATTTGAGCTTGCGCGGGTCCATGCCGAAAAATTCGTCGTCCATCCGCCGTGCCAGCAGGCGCCATAAACGCGCGTAAGCCGTTGCCGGGACGCGTGCGGTTGGCTGGCCGAGCAGCGCGGGATCGATTCCGACTTTATTCAATACTTCATCGGTCGCCGCACCCGGCGCGCAGCTCTGCAACAGGGCTTCGCGGACCAGTTGGATGGAAATGGTGTCTTTTTCCGACATGGGGAATGGAGCGATCCGGTGGCTTGGGCAATGCCGCGCATTCTAGTGGGGGTTGCGGTTTGCCACCACCGTTCAGTCAAGGTTCAGTAAAGGTCAAGATTCACTGTTTAGTAATGAGTATCATTATGTTACAACTTAGCTTCCTATCTAGTGACGATTCGGTGCCGAATGCTTGTTCCTTTTTTAATCATGCTGCGCGAAGGCATAGAAGCCGCCTTGATCGTTGGCATTATTGCCAGCTACCTCAAGCAAACTGGCCGTGGCCAGTACATGCCCGCAGTGTGGATCGGCGTATTTCTGGCAGCAGCCCTGGCACTGCTGGTCGGCGGTGGCCTGGAACTGGTGAGTGCCGAATTCCCGCAGAAACAACAGGAACTGTTCGAAGGCATCGTCGGCCTGGTGGCCGTGGGCATTCTCAGCTCCATGGTGTTCTGGATGCGCAAGGTGGCGCGCTCCATCAAGCATTCCCTGCATGAATCCCTCGATCATGCCTTGGCCGGTTCCAAGCATCAGGTCACGGCGCTGATCGCCATGGTGTTTTTTGCCGTGGCCCGTGAAGGCCTCGAAACCGTATTCTTCCTGCTGGCCGTGTTCCAGCAAAGCGAAGGCCCGGGCGCGCCGATTGGCGCCCTGCTCGGCCTGATCCTGGCGATCATCGTCGGCTTCCTGATCTACACCGGCAGCATGCGCCTGAACCTCGGCGCATTCTTCCGCTGGACCGGCCTGTTTATCCTGGTGGTCGCCGCCGGCATCCTCGCCAACTCGGTACAAGCCCTGCACGAAGCCGGGGTGTGGAACCACCTGCAAACCGTGTTGTTCGATTTCAGCGCGACGCTGCCGATGGACGGCCCGCTGGGCTCGGTGCTGGCCGGCATGTTCGGCTATCAGGACGCCCCGACCGTCAGCACCCTCGGCGCCTACCTGATTTACCTGGTGGTGGCCCTGGTGATGTTCTTCCTGCCCGCGCCGCCGAGCAAGCCGGCTACCCGCACAACTTCTTCCGTTTCCAGCCAGTAAGGACCGCCTCTTGTCCAACCCAACCCCTCAACCGGCTCCGCCGTCCCGCGCCTTGCGCTGGGCGGTGGGCGGCTCGGTGGTCGTGATGATCGCCGCCGGTGGCCTGTTCTACTACGCCTCGCAACTGGCCGCCTCCAAGCGCCAGGCCAACCACAATGAAATTGCCGTCACCATCCACGCCCACAGCTGCGAGCCGAATGCGCTGACAGTGCCGGCAGGACGCGCCAGTTTCCGCATCATCAACCGCTCGGACCGTGCCGTGGAGTGGGAAATCCTCGACGGCGTGCTGGTGGTCGAAGAGCGCGAAAATATCGCCCCGGGCCTGAGCCAGGTGATCAACGCCAACCTGCTGCCCGGCGACTACCAGATCACCTGCGGCCTGCTGAGCAACCCGCGTGGCACCTTGAAGGTGACACCGACTGCCGAGTCGGACGCCCAAGCCAAGGCCAAGCCGTCGATGGTGGCGTTTATCGGCCCGCTGTCGGAGTTCCGCGTGTACCTGAGCAGCCAGGGCAGCGCCTTGGTCAAGGCTGTTACGGCGCTTGAGCAGGCCATCGAAGCCGGCGACCTGAGCCAGGCTCAGGCGCTTTACGTGCCGGCCCGCGAGGCTTACCAGCGTCTGGCCCCGGCCTCGCAACGCCTGGCGGAACTGGACAACGCGATCAACGCCCGCGCCGACTACTTTGAAAAGCGCGAGCAGGACCCGGCTTTCAGCGGTTTCCACCGCCTCGAATATGGCCTGTTCCAGCAACGCAACCTCGATGGCCTGGCGCCGATTGCCCAGCGCCTGGTCACCGACGTCACCAGCCTCAAGCAACAGTTGCTGGCCCAGTCGCTGCCGCCGGAGCAACTGGTGAGCATCGTGGTGCGCAACCTCAACAGCCTGGCTGACGTACGCGCCGCCAGCGGCGAGGAAGAGCGCTACAGCCATACCGACCTCAACGGCTTCGCCGCCAACCTGGACGCCGCCCGCAAAGTGGTCGACCTGATGCGCCCGCTGTTGACCAAATCTGCCGAGCAATTGCTGCCCGGCATCGACAGCGCGATCAGCGCCCTCGACGCCGAACTCAGCGGTTTGAAAGTCGATGGCCGCTACGCCACGTATGACAGCGTTACCGCCGATCAGCGCAAGCAGATCGCCGACAAGGCCAAGGCTCTGGCCGTTGCACTCGATGGAATCGACCCCGCCCTTGGCCTTTCCGGCCTGAAGTGAAGACGACCGTAGACATGAGTGATTCAGAACAGTTTTCATCCCAGCGTCGTCGTGTATTGCTGGGCATGGCCGCCACCGGCGCTGCGATTGCCGGCAGCAGCCTGAGCTGCCCGGCGATGGCTGCCAACGCTGCCGCGCAAGTCACCACCGCACCGAGCAGTGAAAAGACCCAGGACCACCACGACTACCACGGCAAGCACCAGACCGGCATCGTCACCCCGCGCCCGGCCTGCGGCATGCTCGTGGCATTCGACGTATTGGCCAGCGACCGCGAGGACCTGGAGCGGCTGTTCCGCACCTTGAACGAGCGCATCGCGTTCCTGATGACCGGCGGCACCGTGGTGCAAGTCGACCCGAAACTGCCCCCCACCGACTCCGGCATCCTCGGCCCGGTGGTGACCCCGGACAACCTGACCATCACCGTGTCGGTCGGCGAGTCGCTGTTCGACGAGCGCTTCGGCCTGGCCGCTGCCAAGCCCAAGCGCCTGATCCGCATGGTCGGTTTCCCCAACGATGCGCTGGAACCGGCGCAGTGCCACGGCGACCTGAGCCTGCAGTTCAGCTCCAACACCCCGGACACCAATATCCACGCCCTGCGCGACATCGTGAAAAACCTGCCGGACCTGCTGCTGGTGCGCTGGAAGCAGGAAGGCAGCGTACCGCCCCAGGCCCCTGCCCGCCCTGGCGAGCCGGCGCAGAGCGCGCGTAACTTCCTGGGTTTTCGCGACGGCTCGGCCAACCCGAACTCCAACGACAACAAGGCGATGGACCAGATTGTGTGGGTACAGCCGGGCAGTGACGAGCCGGCCTGGGCCGCCAATGGCAGCTACCAGGCGGTGCGGATCATCCGCAACTTCGTTGAACGCTGGGACCGCACGCCCCTGCAAGAGCAAGAAAGCATCATTGGCCGGATCAAGACCAGTGGCGCGCCCATGGATGGCCAGAAAGAAACCCAGGTCCCGGACTACAGCAAGGACCCGGAAGGCAAGTTGACCAAGCTCGATGCCCACATCCGCCTGGCCAACCCACGTACAGCACAGACCCAGGCCAACCTGATCCTGCGCCGGCCGTTCAACTACTCCAACGGCGTCAACAAAAACGGTCAGCTGGACATGGGGCTGTTGTTCATCTGCTACCAGGCTGACCTGGAGAAAGGCTTTATCAGCGTACAAACCCGGCTCAACGGCGAGCCCCTGGAGGAATACCTGAAGCCGGTCGGCGGCGGTTATTTCTTCACCTTGCCAGGCGTCACCGGGGCCCAGGATTTCATCGGGCGCACGCTGCTGGATGCGACACATCCTCAAACTACTGCCAATACCTAAAACAAACCCCAGAGCGGAAATCGTCCCATGAAGAAGTCGTCTCTCGCATTGTCCTTGTTAATGAGCCTTTCGCCGCTGGCCGCCTTCGCCGCCACCGCGCCGCTGGACCTGGTAGGGCCGGTGTCGGACTACAAGATCTACGTCACCGAAGAAATCGGCGAGCTGGTCACCCAGACCCAGGCGTTCACCGACGCCGTGAAAAAAGGCGACCTGGCCACCGCCAAGAAGCTGTACGCGCCAACCCGCGTTCACTATGAGTCCATCGAACCGATCGCCGAGCTGTTCAGCGACCTCGACGCCTCCATCGACTCCCGTGTGGACGACCACGAAAAAGGCGTGAAAGCCGAAGACTTCACCGGCTTCCACCGCATCGAGTACAGCCTGTTCTCCGAGAACACCACCAAAGGCCTGGACGCCCTGGCGGACAAGCTCAACAGCGACGTACTGGACCTGAAAACCCGCGTGGACGGCCTGACCTTCCCGCCGGAAAAAGTCGTCGGTGGCGCTGCTGCCCTGCTTGAAGAAGTGGCCGCGACCAAGATCTCCGGTGAAGAAGACCGCTACAGCCACACCGACCTGTATGACTTCCAGGGCAACATCGACGGTGCGAAGAAAATCGTCGACCTGTTCCGTCCGCAGATCGAGAAGCAAGACAAGGCGTTCGTCGCCAAAGTCGACAAGAACTTCGCGGCCGTGGACAAGATCCTGGCCAAGTACAAAACCAAGGATGGCGGTTTCGAGACCTACGACAAGGTTAAGGAAGCTGACCGTAAAGCCCTGGTTGGCCCGGTCAATACCCTGGCGGAAGACCTGTCCACCTTGCGTGGCAAGCTTGGCTTGAACTGATACACCTCACTCGCGGGCCGTTCGTGCCCGCGAGTACTCCCCCCGCTCCAGCCCCTCGTAACACTCGCCTATACCTGTCAAGTCTGACAGTAGACACAACCCCCGCGGTGACGCCTCATGGGCAGGCTCCAGGTACAGCACTGGCCTTGACAACTCATCTCATGAGGGACTGATAAATGAGCACCCACAGAAGCCCGCTAATCGACTTGACCGACTTCAACGACAGCACGCTCAATGGGTGGGTTGCCGATACTATTCCCGGCGACCCTATCGAGTTTCGACTACGCCACACGGGTGACTATTACCTGTATCAGGAGATTCGCGCACCCGGTGTGTTTCTTCTACAAAAACACTTCCCGTCATTGCCACCTTCAGAGTTCTCTTTCCGGTTCGATCACAACATTCAGCGAAACTTCGAGGTGACGTTACGAGTTTTTGAGGAAGACAAAATCGTAATTGCGCCTGTTGCGGGGAGTGCACATTGGACGACGCTGACAATCCCGTTTATTGTCAATAATGTTCACGACCACGGCGTGAACATCTTGTTTGCAATAGCCTTTGATAAGCCTTTCAAGCCGCCAGCAGCTTTGTCGATCGACAACCTGGAACTGCTGAGAGTGGCCGGGGCGGCATCGTAGCTGCGGGCAATTGCGGACGTAAGCAACTACAAAATACGGTACAACAAGCGCTCAATCCGCACCCGGCTGACCCGACGCAAAAACTTGCCGACGGCCGCCGGGTACTCCACCAGGGTTTCCAGTTGCTGGTAGCGTTCAATACGTGAGGTGTGCTGGAAAATCTCTGCCAACTCGGTGCGCCGAGGCCCTACCCACTCACCCTTGGGATCATCGATCAGCAAGGCGTTTTCCAGGTCGAGGCGAAATGCTCGTGGGTTGATGTTGTTGCCCGTCAGCAAGGTATAGCGCTGGTCGACCCACATGCCCTTGAGGTGATAGGTATTGTCGCCGTCGCGCCACAGGTGCAGGTTCAGCTGGCCGCTGTCGATCATGCGCTGGTGGCGCTTGGCGAAGCGACGCAGGCTGATTTCGTAGAGATACGGCAGCGCGGCGATGACCTTGAACGGCTCGCTCGGCGGGATGTAGAAATCGTTGGCGGTCTTGTCGCCGACAATGATGTCGATCTTCACCCCGCGCGCCAGGGCGCGGTTGATTTCCCGGGTCACTGGCAGCGGCAGGTTGAAGTACGGCGTGCAGATGGTCAACTGATGCTGGGCGCTGGCAATCAGCTCGCAGATCACCCGGCTCAGGGGGTTGTTCTTGCACACGCCCAACAACGGACTGACCGTCAGGTTGCCGTTGGGCAACTGCCCCGCCGTGGTGTCATACACCGCGTGCTTCAGCCGGCTGCGCAGGTCGCCGATGTCGTTACGCAGGCTGCGGGTGGTCGGCGGGTTGGGCAGGTCCAGCCGATGCACAGCCTTGGAGGCCACCAGGCCGTGCTCCACCAGGTGCTGCATCGAGTCGGCCAGCGCCTTGTTGTGGATCAGGTGGTAACGGTCATAACGGTATTTGTCAAACTTGTGCAGGTACACGTTGTTCAGGCTGGCGCCGCTGTACAGCACGCTGTCATCGATCACAAAGCCCTTGAGGTGCAGCACGCCGAACAGTTCGCGGGTTTGCACCGGCACGCCGTACACCGGCACTTCGGTGCTGTGGGACTGGGTCATGGCCTGGTACCAGGCGCTGTTGCCCGGTTGCTTGCCAGCCCCGATCAAACCGCGCTGGGCGCGCAGCGAGTCGACCACCACCACGATATCCAGCCCCGGCCGTGCCGCCTTCGCAGCGTGCAACGCGTCGTAGATCTCTTGCCCGGCCTCATCCTGCTGCAGGTACAACGCCACGATGTAGATGCGCTGGGTGGCCTGGGAGATTTTCTCCAACAGGCAACGGCGGTACTGCGCAGCGCCGGACAGCACCTCGATCGCGTCAGGGGTGAGGGGAAAACCGCGCAGCTTGGGCAACAGGGAGCGTTTGAATAACGACGGCATAGGGCTCGCAATGGGTCGAATCCGAAGGACTCGAGAGCTTACACCATGGGGTGGCTCAGGTCTTCCCGCCCGGGGTTAAAAATAATTAATTGACCAAGGAGAACGATCGTTCTACTGTAGATTGCATGAACGATATCACTCGCGACATTATCCTCGACGTTACCGAAAAGTTGATCTACCGAAATGGCATCGCTGCCACCGGCATGGATCTTCTGGTGAAAACCGCCGGCGTCTCCAGAAAGAGCGTCTACCGCTACTTTGCCAACAAGGACGAATTGGTCATTGCCGCCCTGCAACGCCGCGACGAGCGCTGGATGCACTGGCTGCGTACCGAAGTTGAGCGCCACGCCACCAGCGGCGAACGCCTGCTGGGCGTGTTCAGCGTCTTGAAGACATGGTTCGGCTCCGATGACTTTCGCGGCTGCGCCTTCATCAACACCAGCGGCGAGACCGGCGACCCGCAAGACCCGGTGCGCCTGCTGGCCAAGGCCCATAAACAGAAACTGTTCGAGTATGCCCTCGAACTTTGCCAAGCACATGGTACCTGCGACCCGGAACGCCAGGCCGCGCACCTGCTGATCCTGATTGATGGCGCCATTACCGTAGCCCTGGTCATGGGCGACTCAACCGCTGCCGATAACGCGCAATCCATGGCGCGAACTTTATTGCAACTTTGACCTGACTTTTAAACCTGTTAAGGAGCCGTCCCATGTCATCCAACGCAGAAATACGCCCGCCGTTGCCGCCATTCACCCGTGAATCGGCCATTGAAAAAGTTCGCCTGGCCGAGGACGGCTGGAACTCCCGCGACCCGCAACGGGTATCCCTGGCGTATACCCTGGATACCCAATGGCGTAACCGCGCCGAGTTCGCCCATAACCGCGAGGAAGCCAAGAGTTTCCTGACCCGCAAATGGGCCAAGGAACTGGATTATCGGTTGATCAAGGAGTTGTGGGCGTTTACCGGCAATCGCATCGCGGTGCGTTATGCCTATGAATGGCATGACGACTCCGGCAACTGGTTCCGCTCCTACGGCAACGAGAACTGGGAGTTTGATGAGAATGGCTTGATGGCGAACCGGTTTGCCTGCATCAACGACATGCCGATCAAGGAAAGCGAGCGCAAGTTCCACTGGCCGCTGGGACGGCGTCCGGATGAGCATCCGGGGTTGTCAGAGCTTGGGTTGTAAACAACAACCTGTAGGAGCGAGCTTGCTCGCGAGGGACGTTAACGATAACGCGGGAAGCCTGGCACCCCGCGTCGTCCTCAGGTTTTTCGCGAGCAAGCTCGCTCCTACAGTTGAACGGTTGTCAGTCCTGGTTCAGGCCTACCCGGTACAACACGCCGTTATCTTCATCCGTCAGCACATACAGGTAGCCATCCGGTCCCTGACGCACATCGCGGATCCGCGCTTTCAAACCGCCCAGCAGCCGCTCTTCGTGGATGACCTTGTCACCGTCGAACTGCAATCGAATCAACTCCTGGCTCACCAGTGCGCCAATAAACACGTTGTGCTGCCAAGCCTTGAAGCGGTCGGCATCGTAGAACGCCATGCCGGTCACGCCTGGTGATTTCTCCCATACGTGATGCGGTGCAACGGTGCCTTCGGCGGTCTTGCCCTTGGCCTCGGGAATCGGCGTCAGGGAATAGTTGATGCCGTGGGTCGCCAGCGGCCAGCCGTAGTTTTTCCCACGCTCGATGATGTTGATCTCATCCCCACCACGCGGGCCGTGCTCGTTTTCCCAGAGGGTGCCGCTCCACGGGTTCAGCGCCGCGCCCTGAGGATTACGCTGGCCGTAGGACCAGATTTCCGGCCTCACACCTTCCTGGCCGACGAAGGGGTTGTCTTCGGGTATACGACCATCCGGGAAGATCCGCACGACTTTGCCTTGCAGCTTGTCGAGGTCCTGGGCGGTGGGTCGGTCGTTGTTTTCCCCCAGGGTCACGAACAGGTAACCATCGCGGTCAAACACCAGCCGTGAGCCGAAGTGGTTGCCCGTGGACAGCTTGGGCTCCTGGCGCAGGATCACCTTGAAGTCCTGCAGGCCACTCAGGTCATCGCTCAAGCGTCCGCGCCCGACGGCGGTGCCGGCAGTGCCGTTCTTGCCCCCGCCTTCGGCGTAGGACAGGTACACCAGGCGGTCCTCCTTGAAGTCGGGTGACAGGACCACGTCCAGCAAACCGCCCTGCCCTTTGGCAAACACTTCAGGCACGCCCTTCAGGGGCGCGGACAGTTTGCCGTCCGGGCTGACAAACCGCAGGTTGCCGGGACGCTCGGTGACCAGGAAGCCTTTTTTGTCCGGCAGGAAGGCCACGGCCCAGGGATGATCCAGGCCCTTGGCAATCGGGGTGACGGTGATACTCCCCTGCTCGCTGGGGAACTGTTGGGTGTCGGCCGCCGAAACGGGCAGCGTCAGGGGCAGCAAGGCAGCGGCGCAGAAGGTCGCCAGGAGGGTTTTGCGTAGAAACATACGGTGGGTGTCCTTGTCGTTTTTACACACTCAATCGCCGCGATTGCCATTGGCGTCGCGAGTGGGAGCTTTGGGCTGGATGGCCGGCGGGGTCTGTCGGCTGTCGCGGCGCTGGACGCTATTGCCGATGCCGCCGTTTTGCAGGGTTGGTGGCCGCTGCGCCGGTGGAATGTAGGTACCCCGCGCAGCTGGCGCGTTGGGCTGGGTACCCTGCATGCTGTTGGGGTTGGCCTGGTGAGTCGGGCCGTTGTAGGGGTTGTTGCTGCTGCCAGGCAGGTTTTGTGCCTGTGCCAACGAACTCAAGGCCAGGCCCATCGCCAATACCGCAAGGTGACGCAAACGGGTGTTCATGACAAAGCCTCTCTGGGCGCGAGTAATACGTGCTTTCGATAACACGCTACGCCTTGGGTTCGGCTTTGGTAACTAAATAGTTTCTCATCAGGTGTAACACGATCTGTCTGAAACCCCGGTGCCAGCCGGCTGGCCAGGGAAACTTTTGCCGAAACCGGCGTGTCACCTGAAGACCCCTACATCTTCAGGAAAACCGACATGCCACGGGCTATCTGGAAAGGCGCAATCAGTTTTGGCTTGGTACACATCCCTGTATCGCTGGTATCGGCCACGTCCTCCCAGGGCGTCGACTTCGACTGGCTGGACAAGCGCAGCATGGACCCGGTGGGTTACAAGCGCATCAACAAGGCCACCGGCAAGGAAGTCACCAAGGACAATATCGTCAAGGGCGTGGCCTATGAGAAAGGCCGCTACGTGATCCTCAGCGAAGACGAAATCCGCTCGGCCCACCCCAAGTCCACCCAGACCATTGAAATCATCGCGTTTGTGGCCAGCGACCAGATCCCGTTGCAGAACATCGACACGCCCTACTTCCTGGCGCCCGACAAGCGCGGCGGCAAGGTCTATGCGCTGCTGCGGGAAACCCTGAAAAAAACCCGCAAGGTCGCCCTGGCCAACGTGGTGCTGCACACCAAGCAGCACCTGGCGGCGCTGATGCCGCTGGAGTCGGCACTGGTGCTGGTGATGCTGCGCTGGCCCGCAGAAGTTCGCGGGCTGGATGAGCTTGAGCTGGGCAGCGACGTGACCAAGCCCACCCTGGCCAAGGGCGAGCTCGACATGGCCAAGCGCTTGGTGGAAGACATGAGCGCCGACTGGAAGCCCGAAGAATATCGCGACAGCTTCCAGGAAAAGATCATGGCGCTGGTGGCGAAGAAGGCCAAGGCCGGCAAGATCGAAGACGTGGAATCCAGCGAGGGTGAAGAGGAGCGCAAATCAGCCGATGTGATCGACCTGACGGAACTGCTCAAGCGCAGCCTGGCAGGCAAGAGCCCGGCGAAGAAACCTGCCGCGAAAAAAACCCGTAAGGCTTCATGAGGTAGACCGCCATGGCCAAGCCCCTGAGTGAATACAACGCCAAGCGCGACTTCGATGTAACCGCCGAACCTGCAGGCAGTGCGCCTCGCGGCAGGAGCCGGGCCCAGGCCTTGACCTTCGTGATTCAAAAGCACGACGCGCGCAACCTGCATTACGACTTTCGCCTGGAGCTGGATGGCGTGCTCAAAAGCTGGGCGGTGCCCAAGGGCCCGAGCCTGGACCCGAGCCAGAAGCGCCTCGCAGTGCATGTGGAAGACCACCCATTGGGCTACGGCAGTTTCGAGGGCAGCATTCCCGCTGGCCAATACGGCGCGGGTGACGTGATCGTCTGGGATCGCGGCGTGTGGCAGCCCCACGACGACCCGCGCAAAGCCTACGCGGCCGGCAAGCTGAAATTCACCCTGATCGGCGAAAAGCTCGCTGGCGACTGGACGCTGGTGCGCACGCGGCTCAAGGGCAGCGGCGACAAGGAGCAGTGGCTATTGATCAAGGAAAACGATCAGCAGGCGCGCCCGGCGGCAGATTACGACGTGGTCCAGGCCGAGCCGAAAAGCGTGCTGAGTGATGCAACGGTGGGACGCCCGAAAAAAACCGCCGCACCGAAAAAAACCACGCGCAAATCCTCAACCGCCCTGCCCGATCAGTTCACCCCACAATTGGCGACGCTGGTGGACCGCGCACCGGACGGCGACTGGGTGTACGAGATCAAATTCGACGGTTACCGCATCCTCACGCGTATTCGTGACGGTGAAGTGCGGCTGTTCACCCGCAATGGCCATGACTGGACCGACCGGCTACCGCGCCAGGCCAAGGCCCTGGAGGCGCTTAAACTCAAAGACAGTTGGCTCGATGGCGAGGTGGTCAGCCTGAACGCTGATGGGTTGCCGGACTTCCAGGCGTTGCAGAACGCCTTTGATATCGGCCGCAGCCTCGACATCGTCTACTACCTGTTTGATGCGCCGTTTCTGGATGGTCGCGACCAACGGGAAACGGCTGTTGAAGCACGCCGCGCCGCGCTGAAGAAAGTACTGCCTCGTAGCAAGAGCAAGCTGCTGCGCTTCTCCGAGTCGTTTGCCGCCAACCAGCGGGACATCTTCGAAAGCGCCTGTGATCTGGCGCTGGAGGGCGTGATCGGTAAACGTGCGGGCAGCCTGTACGTCTCCAAGCGCAGCCCGGACTGGATCAAGCTCAAGTGCCGGCTGCGCCAGGAATTCGTGATCGTCGGTTTCACCCGTCCGCAAGGTTCACGCAGCGGTTTTGGTGCGCTGTTGCTGGCGGTCAATGACGACACCGGGCTGGTGTATGCCGGGCGCGTGGGCACCGGCTTTGATCAGGCCGCATTAAAGAAGATCAGTGAGCAGTTGAAAGCCTTGGAGCGCGATGCGTCGCCGCTGGCCAAACCGCTGACCAGCGCCCAGGCACGTGGCGTGCATTGGGTCGAACCTCAATTAGTGGGCGAAGTGCAATTCGCCGAATGGACCCGCGAAGGCGTGGTGCGCCAGTCGGCCTTTGTCGGATTGCGCACCGATAAGCCGGTGGAGCAGATTGTTCATGAACAGCCGCGAGCAGCCAAGTCGCTGAAGGAAAAGCCGCTGAAGGAAAAACCGCGCAAAAAAACAACGGAGGCCGGTGCTGTGGCCGGGGTCAAGATCACCCATCCCGACCGAGTCATCGACACCCAAAGTGGTACACAGAAACTGCAACTGGCGCAGTTCTACGAGGGCATCAGCGAATGGATCCTGCCCTTCCTGCGTAACCGTCCTGTGTCTTTGCTAAGAGCACCGGAAGGCATTGCCGGTGAACAGTTTTTCCAGAAGCACTCCGAGCACCTGGCGATCCCGAATATCAAGCAACTGGACCAGACCCTGGATCCAGGCCATGCGCGGCTGATGGAAATCGACAGCCCGGCCGCGCTGATCGGCGCGGTGCAAATGGGCACCGTCGAGTTGCACACTTGGGGCGCCACCGCAGACAAGATCGAAACCCCGGACCTGTTTGTGCTCGACCTTGACCCGGACCCGGCCCTGCCCTGGAAAAGCATGCTCGAAGCAGCGCAACTGACCCTGTCGGTGCTGGATGAGTTGGGGCTGGAAGCGTTCGTCAAGACCAGCGGTGGCAAAGGCCTGCACTTGGTGGTGCCGCTGGCGCGCCGGGACGACTGGGAAACGGTAAAAGCCTTCGCCAAGGCGATTGCCCAGTTCATGACGCAGCAGTTGCCGGAGCGTTTTACCGCGACCTCAGGCCCGAAAAATCGCATCGGCAAAATCTTTATCGATTACCTGCGTAACGCCCGTGGCGCCAGCACAGTGGCGGCCTACTCGGTGCGCGCACGCCCTGGCCTGCCGGTCTCGGTACCCGTGAGTCGTGATGAGTTGAAGGGTTTGCACGGTGCCCAGCAATGGACCGTCGCCAACTTGCACGAGCGTTTGCAGGGTTTGAAGAAGGACCCGTGGGCGGGCTATGCCAATCGGCAGAAGATCAGCAAGAAGATGTGGGACAAGCTGGGCGCGCATCCGCCAGGCTGATGCGCGCTCCAGCCAGGTTCAGATCAGGATGAAGATCAACGCCAAACCGGCGAAGATCGCCCACTTCTCCAGGTAGTAACGGGTGCGATTGCGCTTTTTCAGCTCTTTGCCCCGCAGGCGAATCTTGTACAGACGGGTAAAGGCACGGTTCAAGCCACCGGTCTTGTCCCCGGCATCGTTGGGCGAGCCGGCCGCAGCCATTACGTTGCGGCTGAACCAACGGTTGAACGCAGCCGCCCAGCGGTACTTCATCGGGCGTTCGATATCGCAGAACAGAATGATCCGGTTCTGCTCCGTGGTGTTTTCGGCGTAGTGGATGAATGTCTCGTCAAACATCACCGGCTCGCCGTCGCGCCAATAGTAGTTTTCACCGTCCACGTTGATGTAGCAGCCCGGGGAGTTCGGCGTGTCCAGCCCCAGGTGGTAGCGGTAGGAACCGGCGTACGGGTCACGGTGGCGTACCAGCTTGGAGCCCGGTGGCAATTCGGCAAACATCGCCGCCTTGATCGAGCCAATGCTTTGCACCAGCTCAGTGGTTCGCGGGCACAGCTTCATCGCGGACGGATGGCTGTCGCCGTACCACTTCAAGTAAAAGCGCTTCCAGCCCGACTTGAAAAACGAGTTAAAGCCCACGTCGTTGTATTGGTCAGAGCGCTTGATCTCGCCTGCGCGCAGCAGGTTCTGGCCTTCCAGGCGAATTTCTTCCCAGTGTTCCTGAAGCGGGCTCAGGTCTGGAAAGTCGCTGGGGGACAGGTACGGTCGGCTGGGCAGTTTGGAGAAGAGGTACAGAAAGCAGTTCACCGGAGCCAGGAAGGTCGAGTGATCGCTGAGCTGGCGGCCCAACTTGTGACGCACCCGGCCACGCAGGTGAACGTACGCAATGGAGGCAACGTAGAGAGCAACAATGATGAGTTTCAAGGTATTCGTCACAAGTCAGAAGAGAACAGGCTGCTCCTGCGTGCCCACGACGGCCGAGGATTGAAGATGCAGCACCTGAAATCACAATTCACAAATAGGCAACACGACGGTCTGGGCGACAATCCCGTCATGGCCATTAGCAGCTATTTTAGCCACACTTTGTAACCAAAGGTTAATCAAGAATTGTGAAAAGGTGTCCACTGAGTGTGCTGCGAAGGGGCGGGAGCGGGCTTGCCAGGCGGCAAGCCCGAGGGCTGTCGGGGTTAAACTTGCGGTTCGTCATCCTTGCGTGGGCGCAGGGAAAGCCGTTGTTCATCCAACTGCGAATAAGGCACAGACTCGCGCCGCGCCAAGACAAAATGGCGGCCCAGCGCAATCAGCACACCCAGCACCACTCCTCCAACCAGACTCAGCGCAATAACCAAGCCTTTTTTAGGCTTGATCGGGCTCAGCGGCTCCTGGGCACGGCGGTCAATGGTGACCAGTTTCAGGCCACTCATGTCGATGTTAAGGCTCTTCAGTCGCGCGACTTCAGCTCGCAACGGTTCAACATCCTGCAAGAAGATGTCTTCATTCCCACGCTTTTTCAGCACTTCCACTTCACGGTTGACCTGCAGCATCTGCAATTCTTTGCCAATCTCTGCAATGCGGCTGTTGGTGAAGTCGTCGTTGGTACGCGCCTGCAGGGCCGTACGCTCTGCCTCTAGCGCTTCGGTACCAAGGAAGTACAGCGGGATTTTCTGGTTATTGACCTCGGTGCGCATGACTTGATTCGAGCCGCTGCGCGATGCATCCGCCATAGAGGAAGGCGTCGTCGGCGTCTTGATGCCCATCGACTTGGCGATGGAAATGGCCTCGGCCAGCTCCGCCAACCGATCCGTTCGCTCCATTTTCATTTGCAGGCGCAGGGCACCCAGCTCGTCTTCCAATTGGGCCCGCTTCAGCCTGTCGGCCTCAAGCAGCTTGGCAATCTTCGATTCCTTATCGGTTTCGTAGTTGGAACGAGCCGCGTCAATCTTGCCCTTGAGTTCGTTCTGGCGGTTATTGACGATCACTTTCAGGTCCGCGCCGACCTGGGCACGTTCCATATCAATGGCGTAGTCCACAAAGCCGTTAAGAATGGCAACGCCATCGATGTCTTTCGGGTACTGCAACTCGAGCCGGATATAGCTGCTTAGGGAGTCGGCTTTTTTCGGGTCAGGCAGGATCAGGTTGATGGAGTTTCGGTTGAACTCCTCAAAACTCTGTTCAAGGCTTTGTCCGGATTTCTGAAACGCCTTGAACAAATCTTCATGGGACTTGAAGAATCCGAGGCGAGCTTCGTAGGAATCGAGTTGCGCCCCTACTTTGTTCAGGGCATCGGCCGGAGGCAGCTTATAGACTTCGGAACGGTTCAGTGCATCGAGTTCGTTGATGGCGGCAGGACGCAGCACGCTGCTGACCTGATACTCTCGTGGCGCCAGAAATGCATAGCCTACCCCCAGGACACCCGCCAGAAGCGTGCATCCCAACACCAACTTTTTTTGCCGCCAGATACCGTTAAACAGTTCAAACAGATCAATTTCGTCCGATGCCGGATGAGCTTGGAACCGAGGAGTTTTATTCAAAACTGGAGCACCTTAAAAAGTCGACGTCAACGGCCGCACATATTCATGAAAGACTGAATAACCACTTGAAACCAGGGACAACGCCCTGTGCGCAAGAAACACACGATCTATCGATGGTTATCGGACCACTGAGAACCCAGAAAAGTCCCACACACATGAAGGTTGTTTCCATTCAGATACCTGGATGTCATTGCCGATGCGCTGAGCGTAGACGAACTTGTAAAGAACCGTGTCTGAAACAGCGCATAAAATAGCGCTAAACACCCGGCATTATTAGGAAAATTCGTACGCAGTCATGTGAAACAAGACATTTCTCACAAAATCGATTCAGTTAATCCGTCAGGCCTCGGAAATCCGCCGCATTGTCTGGTCATTTTTTAATCAAAAAAAGGAATTTGTATGACATCTGTTTCAAAGGACGACTTTCAGGCGCTTCAGGGAGCCTGGGAACAAACGGCGCTAGAAGACAGCGGCGTGCTCAACCCTGCCGATGAGCACAGCGCTCCAGGCGCTATTACGACGATCGCGGGTGATCAATTCCAGGTGGTGACCGTCGACGGTGAGGTGTTACTGGCAGGCAGCTTTACGCTCGATGCCAGCACGGCACCCAAAAGCATTACCTGGGTTGATTCAATGGGTGAAGATGCTGGCAAGCAATTGCTTGCGAGTTACCAGCTGGAAGGTGATCACTTCATGTTCATCGCAGCAGATGAAGGCATGCCCCGCCCTACCCGTTTCAGTACTGGCCCGGGACAAACCATGCGGACCTTTGTGCGCAGAAGCTGAAGAGGCTGAACGTCCGTTCTTGCGACATGGTTTTCACATGGCCTTCACTTATCGGCCTATAGGGTGAAGGCTACCTACTCCAGTGAACACCTTGGCCCGCCGTCCTCGCGGGCTTTTTTTTGCCTGTTCGGCAGCCAGTCAGGCCGGACGCTTGATGGCGGTGAGGGTGTAGCACATCGGCAATTGCGCAGGCTGGTTTTCGTACTGGTCGTAGAGCTCCTCGCGATTGGAGTGCGCGAACTCCTGCAGATGGCTGATCTGCAACCCGGCAGCGATGGCCCCGTTGACGATTTCTCCCAGGGTGTGCACGAACCAGTAAGAAGCAGCCGCAACGCCTTCCGTCTCACCTTCGTAGACGATGGCCTCCTGCTGCACAAAAGGCTCGCGCTGAAAGTACGAGCTGACGGGCAACATTGGGTTGGGCGCCGTCGGGTCGAATACTTCCAGGAACGGATGGGTCTCGTAAATCACCAGGCTGCCGCCTGGCTTCAGGGTGCTGGCGACGTGGGCCATGAACAGCGCGATGTCCGGCATCCAGTTCAGCACGCCGATGGTAATCAAGGCGAGATCAAAGCGTTGGGCCAATCCACGGGGCAAATGGTGAATGTCGGCCTCGATGAATTCCGCCTTGTACGGGGACGCGTCGGCCAACTCACGAGCTTGCTGCAGAAAGGCCTCGGACTGATCGATCCCCACCACCGTGCGTGCGCCCAACCCGAACAGCGACAGGCTTTCGCGGCCATTGTTGCAGCCCAGTTGCACCACATCCTTGCCCTCGACACCGACCTTGCGCAGCAATGCGGTCAACGTCGGGTCCAAACGCGAAAAGCCGGGCTTGGCGACATCCTCAAGCAAGGCCTTCCAGTTGGCGGTGTTTTTATGCAGCCTGGCGGATTCGTTCCAAGCGTCCTTGTTGCTGGATATAGCCTCTTGGGCTGACAGCATGTCCATTGCGTCTCCAAAACGTTCTAGTCATTGCGACAAAAGAAGTCCGCCCTACACCAAAAGCCTCGCCATCCTTGAACCGGTAAAGAGCCTTCACTGTAGGGCGAACGTGCGGAAAATAAGCCAGGCTTATGGGATGTTCAACTGTTAACAATAAAAATCCCTGAAAAAACCTCCTCCGGCGCTATTTTTCGATACACATGGCTCCACTTTGTAAATGTTTGTGCTTGTACGACGCTTGCGTCAGAAACTATCAACAGGGGCCATGGGTCATTATCGCTACCGACCTCTCGCCTGAAGACCGTGCCATGGCCACTCGCTCTGACCTGCGCAACACCCTGTCCCTGGACGGCCTGAACTTCTTCCTGGCGGATGTCCGTGACGGACTGGGGCCCTACCTGGCGATTTATCTGCTGGCCGTGCACCACTGGGACCCCGCCAGTATTGGCGTGGTTATGACCGTCGCCGGCATCGCGGCACTGCTCACTCAGACGCCCGCCGGAGCGCTGATTGACCGCACCCGCAGCAAGCGGGCCGTGATCGCGGTCGCCGCCCTGTTGGTGACCGCCAGTTGCCTGCTTCTGCCTTTTGTCAGCTCCTTCAGCCTGGTGGCGCTGACCCAGGCGGCCAGTGCTGCGGCGGCCTCGGTGTTCGCGCCGGCCATCTCGGCGATTTCCCTTGGCATCACCGGCCCGCGCGCCTTTACCCGCCGCACCGGCCGCAACGAAACCTTTAACCACGCCGGTAACGCGGTTGCAGCCCTGCTCGCCGGTGGGTTCGCCTATCTGTTTGGCCCCGTGGCGGTGTTTTACCTGATGGCGGTCATGGCGGTGGCCAGCGTAATTGCGGTCAGTTGCGTGTCAGCCGAAGCAATCGATCACGAAGTCGCGCGGGGTTTCGACCCTGCCCACGGTGCCGAACACGAACAGCCGTCGGGGATGACCGTGCTTCTGGCGAACAAGCCATTAATGCTGTTCGCGATCTGCTGCGCACTGTTTCACTTGGCCAATGCAGCCATGTTGCCGCTGGTCAGCCAGAAGCTGTCGCAGATCAACCTGCAAATGGCCACGCCACTGACCTCGGCCTGCATTGTCGCGGCGCAACTGGTGATGGTGCCGGTGGCCTGGCTGGTGGGCGTAAAAGCCGACGTGTGGGGGCGCAAACCGCTGTTGCTCGCGGGGTTCATGATCCTGCCGCTGCGGGGCGTGCTGTATACGCTGTCCAGTGATCCTTATTGGCTGGTGGCGGTACAGATGCTCGACGGCGTCGGCGCCGGGGTGTTCGGCGCGCTGTTTCCGGTGATTGTCAAAGACCTCACCCAAGGCACCGGGCGCTTCAATGTCAGCCTGGGGGCGCTGTCCACGGTATTCGGACTGGGCGCGGCACTGAGCAGCAGCCTGGCGGGTTTTGTCGTGCAGTGGGCGGGTTACAACGCCGCGTTCCTGACACTGGCGTGTGTGGCTGCCGTCGCGTTGGGGCTGGTGTGGGTGGCGATGCCCGAGACTCAGGCGAATCCATCCGTGCAGCGCCATACAACTCCCGCCTGACATATGCGACAATGCGCGCCAAATTCCAACATGCACCCATTTTTCTGCTCAGCGACTGGGCCTCAAGCCTTGATGTCGCTGCCGACGTATGCCCGTTGGCCCGGGCCACAAAATGGGCCCGGCTCAAATTAGCGCACTCCAAGCTATTGATAGGTAAAGTAATTGATCTCCACAGCTAACATCACCATGCAGTTCGGCGCCAAGCCGCTATTTGAGAACGTTTCGGTCAAGTTCGGCGCAGGCAACCGTTATGGCCTGATCGGTGCCAACGGTTGCGGCAAGTCGACCTTCATGAAAATCCTCGGTGGTGACCTCGACCCGTCCGGCGGCCAGGTCATGCTGGAGCCGAACGTGCGCCTGGGTAAACTGCGCCAGGACCAGTTCGCCTACGAAGAATTCACCGTACTCGACACCGTGATCATGGGTCACGAAGAGCTGTGGAAGGTCAAGGCCGAGCGCGACCGCATCTACTCGCTGCCGGAAATGACCGAAGACGACGGCATGGCCGTTGCCGAGCTGGAAACCGACTTCGCCGAGATGGACGGCTACACCGCCGAATCCCGCGCCGGTGAATTGCTGCTGGGCCTGGGTATCGGCATCGAGCAGCACAATGGCCCGATGAGCGAAGTGTCGCCAGGCTGGAAACTGCGCGTATTGCTGGCCCAGGCGCTGTTCTCCGATCCGGAAGTGTTGCTGCTCGACGAGCCAACCAACCACCTGGACATCAACACCATCCGCTGGCTGGAAAACATCCTGACCCAACGTTCGAGCCTGATGATCATCATCTCTCACGACCGTCACTTCCTGAACAGCGTCTGCACCCACATGGCCGACCTGGACTACGGCGAGCTGCGCCTGTTCCCGGGCAACTACGACGAATACATGACCGTGGCGACCCAGTCCCGCGAGCAGTTGCTGTCGGACAACGCCAAGAAGAAGGCCCAGATCTCCGAGCTGCAATCCTTCGTCAGCCGCTTCTCGGCCAACGCCTCGAAAGCCAAGCAGGCCACTTCCCGCGCCAAGGCGATCGACAAGATCCAACTGGCCGAAGTCAAGCCATCGAGCCGCGTCAGCCCGTTCATCCGCTTTGACCAGACCAAGAAGCTGCACCGCCAGGCGGTCATCGTTGATCGCATGGCCAAAGGCTTTGACGGCAAGACGCTGTTCAAGGACTTCAGCTTCCAGGTTGAAGCCGGCGAGCGTGTGGCGATCATCGGCCCGAACGGTATCGGCAAGACTACCCTGCTGCGCACCCTGGTCAACGAACTGTCCCCGGACGCCGGTACCGTCAAATGGACCGAAGCCGCCGAACTGGGCTACTACGCCCAGGACCACGCTTCGGACTTTGAAGACGAGTCCAACCTGTTCGACTGGATGGGCCGCTGGACCAAGGAAGGCGAACAAGTGGTTCGTGGCACCCTGGGCCGCATGCTGTTCTCCAACGATGAGATCCTGAAGTCGGTGAAGGTGATTTCCGGTGGTGAGCAAGGCCGTATGTTGTTCGGCAAGCTGATCCTGCAAAAGCCGAACGTGCTGATCATGGACGAACCGACCAACCACTTGGACATGGAATCCATCGAGGCGCTGAACCTGGCGCTCGAGAACTATCCGGGCACGCTGATTTTCGTCAGCCATGACCGTGAGTTTGTGTCGTCCCTGGCCACTCGCATTATCGAGCTGAGCCCGAGTGGTGTGATCGACTTCAGCGGTACTTATGATGATTACCTGCGCAGTCAGGGTGTGGTTTTCTAAGCACTGCTAGTTGTTTGAAATGCAAAAAGCCCCGTCCCATGTGATGGGGCTTTTTTTTGGGTTGGGGTTGGGGTTGGGGACATATCCGTTGCTTCGGTAACGGCTGCTTAGGGTTCCGCTCTTACAGCGGCTCACTTTTGAACAGCGCAAAAGTAAGCAAAACGCTCTTGCCCCACCACTCGGTGCCTCGCCCAGGCTCGGCATGCCCGCACTCCGGCACGCTTCCGCGGGCCGCCGCGACGGCCCGTCCCTGGCCCGTCGCGGCTAAACCGGCGTCCTGCCGGTTTACCCGCTCCACCGTGCCTACTTGCGGCCATCGTGGTTTAACGGGGCGCCTAAGATCAAAATCAAAAGCCAGATCAACAGCACGGCGGCCTGAAAGCCGACCTGAGTGGTAGAAGCAAGAGCAAGGGCCACAAACAGTCGATTCGCGCTGCGATCACACACACAACTCCCAGACTTCCCCCGCCCCCTGTGGGAGCCGTCGAGCCCCAGCGAGGCCGCGATGGCGGTGTGTCAGGCAACCTCTTTATCGACCATGCCGCCGCCATCGCAGCCTCGCTAAAGCTCGAC
>NZ_JAXCIS010000162.1:0-20691 GCF_034044025.1 Pseudomonas sp. SED1 | reverse complement strand
CTGTCAAGCGGTTTTTTTAAGAAGCTTTCAAAGTTTCCTTTGTAACTTCAACCACTTGCGCTTCCGATCTCTCGTTAGCGGGAGGCGAATTCTACAGCGTTACACGCTGCTGTCAACACCTCTTTTTCTCCGCTTTCGACCGAGAAGATCGAACCGTTAATAGGGCCAAACAACACCGCCTTACTAACTCCTTCTGGGCTTCGATGATCTGAAGCAGCTCGCTGTCGAAACCTACATAACTCTTTGTTTACCAAGGAGTTTTCCATTTCGACTGCGCCGGAAGTGGGGCGAATTATAGACTTCCAGAATCTGCCGTCAACCCTTAATTTAGCTTTTCTATCAATCCATCCCGAGGATCACAGAATCCACCTATATATAGAGGAAAACTGGGCAAGCTGAGCAATATATTGCTCATCGCTGAACAGTTAAGCATCATAGTCACTTCTGCTACTTCAAATATGACCTTGGACGAACACCCTCAATGACCACTTCCCCCCGTAGCCTGGCCTCGACATTGTTTCCGGTCGGCCTGCTGCTCATTGCCATGGCCTCCATTCAATCAGGCGCATCACTCGCCAAAAGCATGTTCCCCATTGTAGGCGCCCAAGGCACCACCACCCTGCGCTTGATTTTCGCCAGCGTGATCATGCTGCTTCTATTACGTCCCTGGCGCGCCAAGCTCACAGCCAAGTCCCTCCAGACCGTGGTCGTCTACGGAATGGCCTTGGGCGGGATGAACTTCCTCTTCTATATGTCACTGCGAACCGTTCCACTGGGAATCGCAGTAGCCCTGGAGTTCACCGGCCCACTGGCCGTCGCCATTTATGCTTCGCGGCGTGCTGTGGACTTTCTCTGGATAGCCTTGGCCATCATTGGCCTTCTGCTGCTGATCCCCATGGGAGAAGCCAGCAACGGCATTGACCTGACCGGCGCCGCTTACGCACTGGGCGCAGGTGTGTGCTGGGCGCTCTATATTTTGTTCGGCCAAAAGGCCGGCGCTGACAACGGCGTACAAACCGCCGCCCTAGGTGTAATGATTGCCGCACTATTTGTCGCGCCGATCGGAATTGTCCACGCGGGCGCGGCATTACTCACTCCCTCCCTGATCCCGATTGCCATTGGTGTCGCCATTTTATCCACCGCCCTGCCCTACACCCTGGAGATGGTCGCCCTGACTCGCCTGCCCGCCCGCACATTCGGAACCTTGATGAGTATCGAGCCCGCGTTCGGCGCACTGTCCGGCCTGTTTTTCCTTCAAGAACACTTGTCCCTGGCGCAGTGGCTGGCGATCACCTGCATCATCCTGGCCTCCGTTGGCGCAACCCTGACCATGCGTAACGAATCAAAGCCACTCGTTCCTGCAGATTAATTCAGGATTTGACGTAGCTCTGGCATTTGCCGCTCAATTAGGCCATGTTTAGACCGTAACCCAGTGTCAGTCATGGAGAATTTAGATAAGGACATCATGAACGCTACAGTCGAGAGCGAGCAAAGCCAGCTTCGTGCTGTTAAGCGAGGCGGCTATTAAGGATAGGAATGAAGCGAATTTTGATGCTGTTGATGATTGTGGCGATTGCAGGTTGCGCCGCGACCACCAAGACCGAAGTGAAACGGGGGAAAAAGGGCCTGCATATCAACTGCTCGGGACTGTCCTCCTCCTGGGACAAGTGCTATGCCAGCGCAGCTAATTCATGTGGAGCCAAAGGCTATAAGGTCATCGCCAAGTCAGGCGACAACGCCGAAGACCCGGGCGACTACCCGTTCGGCCTCAACCCCGCCGGCTACACCAGCCGAAGCATGATTGTCATCTGCAAATAACTGTCGACGCTCTCATAGCTTCGCCAGCTGTTGACTAAGCACATCGTAGTTCGATGACAGGACCTGCGCCTGCACCTGTGGGCTGACCATCATCCGTGCCACTACCAGGGCACCGATGCATTGCGACAGGATCGACCACGCCAGGTCCTCGCTGCCCAAAGTTGCAGCCCACCCCGCCTGCAATCGGCAAATCCAGTCCTGCGCCTGTTGCCGTACAGCCACATCAGACCGCGCAATCTCCGCTCCCAGGCTCGGCAACGCACAGCCCACTTCCGACTGCTCCACATGGGCCATGCTCAAATAGAACTTCAGGCAGCGATCCAGCCGTTCCCGACTCTGCACACCATTGCCGTTCAAGCGCTCAAGGCTATGGCTCAATTCACGTTCGACAATCGAGCTGAACAATTCGTCCTTTGAGGCGAAGTGGCTATAAAAGGCACCGCCACTCAAGCCAATGGCTTTCATCAAGCCATCCACCCCGACGCTGGCAAACCCTTCTTTCTTCGCCAAGGCCGCACTGCTATCCAGCAGCTTCTCTTTGGTTTCCTGCTTATGACTGGCCGAATATCGCATCACTTCCCTCTCTGTTGTCCGCTTGACGCCTGTCGGATCGTAGCATAACGTTCGTTTGGCAAACGATCGTTTACTAAAGGATCTCCCCATGACGAACAACAAGAAGATCGTACTGGTAGTGGGTGCCGGCGATGCTACCGGTGGCGCCATCGCCAAGCGCTTTGCCCGTGAGGGTTATGTCGCCTGCGTTACCCGGCGCAGCGCCGATAAACTGCAACCCTTGGTGGAAAGCATCCACGCGGCAGGTGGAGAAGCGCATGGCTTTGCCTGCGATGCCCGCAAGGAAGAGGACGTCATCGCCCTGATCGAACAGATTGAAACCGAGTTGGGGCCCATCGAAGCCTTCGTCTTCAACATCGGCGCCAACGTACCGTGCAGTATCCTGGAAGAAACCGCCCGCAAGTACTTCAAGATTTGGGAGATGGCCTGTTTCTCAGGCTTCCTCAACGCCAGGGAAGTAGCCAAACGCATGGTCACCCGTAATCGCGGGACCATCCTGTTTACCGGTGCCACCGCCGGCCTGCGTGGCGCCGCCGGCTTTGCTGCATTTGCTGGAGCCAAACACGGGATCCGCGCGCTGGCGCAAAGCATGGCCCGCGAACTGGGCCCGCGAAATATCCACGTCGCCCACGTAGTCGTCGATGGCGCCATCGACACCGACTTCATCCGCGACAACTTCCCGCAAAAGTACGCCCTCAAGGATCAGGACGGCATTCTCAACCCTGAGCACATCGCCGATAACTATTGGTACCTGCATAGCCAGCCGCGGGACGCCTGGACCTTCGAGCTGGACCTGCGCCCTTGGAATGAACCCTGGTAAGCACGCCTCATAACAATAAACAGCGAGTACACAGCATGAGTAAAACCGTGGAGTTTTTCTTCGATCTCGGCAGCCCTGCCACCTATTTGGCCTATACCCAGCTTCCAGCTCTATGCGCTGCAAGCGGCGCCCAGCTGACGTATAAACCAATGCTGCTGGGCGGCGTGTTCAAGGCCACCGGCAATGCGTCACCGGCCACCGTTCCCGCCAAAGGCCGCTACATGTTCCAGGACCTGGCGCGCTATGCCCAGCGCTACAACGTTCCGCTCAAGTTCAATCCGCACTTTCCCATCAACACCTTGCTGCTGATGCGTGCAGTCACCGGCATTCAGATGCACCAGCCCGAGCGCTTTCTCGATTTTATCGACTGCCTGTTTCGCGCGCTTTGGGTAGAGGGCCGTCACTTGGGAGACCCGGCCGTAGTAGCCGCAGTACTCGCTGAACGCGGCTTCGACCACGAACACGTCCTGGCGTTGACCAATGACGACGTCGTAAAAGCCGCCCTCAAGGACAACACCGAGCATGCCATCCAGCGTGGCGTATTCGGAGCCCCGACCATGTTCGTCGGCGACCAGCTGTTCTTCGGCCAGGATCGACTGGAGTTTGTACGCGAAGCGCTGAGCTAAATTTCAATCACCAAACGCCCTTTAGCGCCGCCCGCGAGTAACTCGTACGCGGCGTGTGCCGTATGCAGGTCGAAATGACGCGCATCAAGGATCGGCTTGAGCTTCCCGGCGTCGATCAAGCGCGCCGTCTCGGCAAGTATGTGCCCGTGGTGCTCGCGCCCCTTGCCCGTCAGCATCGGCAGAAGGGTAAACACCCCGGAATACGTTGCTCCGCGAAACGACAACGGCGCCAGTCGATGGGAGCCCCAACCAAGACAACTCAGCACATGACCGAAATAGGTCCTCGCCGCCCGGAAGGACGCATCCAGTGTCGGCCCACCCACCGTGTCGTAAACAATGTCAAAACCCTCGCCCGCTGTGTGCGAAGCCACGTACTCCTCAACGCTCATCTGTTGATAGTCGATAAACGTCGCGCCGAGCCCTTCAATCAACGCCCGTTGCCTGCCCGAGCCGGTCGCAAACACCTCTGCGCCAAACGCGTTAGCCAATTGCGCCGCGACATGTCCTACACCGCCCGCACCACCCTGAATCAAAACTTTATGCCCGGGCCCTACATGGGCACGGTCCACCAACCCTTCCCATGCAGTAATCAGCACAAGCGGCAATGCCGCCGCCTCACGCATGCTTAGTGTCACAGGCTTTCTCGCCAACAGAAGCGCATCAACCACCGCAAATTCCGCCAAAGAACCCTGGATACCTCCAACTCCGGTTGCCAAGGCGTAAACCTCATCGCCCACTTTCCACTCGTAGACATCCGGGCCAACCCCCTCAACAATCCCCGCCAAGTCCAAGCCCATCACTGCCGGCAGCGGCTGACGGGCATGGGCCGCCTCACCGGCACGTATTTTCCCATCCAGCGGGTTGAGTCCACTGGCCTTGATCCTTACCAGAACCTCACCGGCACTCGGTATTGGCCGTGGAATCGTGACCAACCGTAACGGCCCATTCGCCACATCCACCATCAGAGCCTGCATTTTTGAGTTGTATCAGTCATGGTCGTGATCTCGGTTCATCAGGAAGTGAACGCCATGATGTCCCGGCCCATTCATGCCGATAAGGCGCAAAATCGCTATAGTGACCATGCTAATAAGGCATGAATTGGTAGCCCCATGGATAAGCTCAACGCAATGGCCATTTTTGTCCGGGTGATCGAGCGCGGGAGTTTTTCTGCGGTAGCCCGGGAGCTGCAGACCACTCAGCCAACCATCAGTAAAGTACTGCGTGCCCTGGAAACCGAACTGGGAGGCAAGCTGATTTCCCGCAGCACTCGCAAACTCTCCCTGACGGATGAAGGACAGCGCTACTACGGGCACTGCCGCCAAATCCTCGCGGCGGTGGATGCCGCGGAGCACAGCTTCCAATCCGGCAAGGAAGCGGTTGCCGGGCCGTTACGCATCGGCTCATCGGTCAGCTTCGGACGCCTGCACATTGCTTCGCGCCTGGCGGGATTTCTCGAACGATACCCGCAGGTAAACATCGACCTGCAACTCAACGATCAGAATCAGGACCTGGTCAGCGAAGGTCTGGACGTTACCCTGCGCATCGGCGAGTTACGCGACAGCGGCCTGATCGCCCGGCAGATCAGCACCACCCACCGAGTCACCCTCGCCAGCCCGGCCTATCTGGCCCGACACCCTGCACCGCAAACCCCGCAAGATCTGACCCAGCACAATTGCCTGCTCTTCAACTTGCTCAGCAGTCAGAACCAATGGGTTTACGAAAAGGACGGGGCGCGACACAGCGTCAAGATCATGGGCAACGCCCAGAGCAATAACTCCGAGGCCGTACGCGAGATGGTATTGGCGGGGCTCGGCATTGCGCTGTCGCCCCTGTGGTTGTTCTTTGATGACCTGACGGCCGGCCGAGTGGTCGCCGTACTGCAGGACTACACCCCGCAGTCGCTTCCGATTCACGCCGTTTCGGCGCCGAATCGTCGCCAGTCCGCCCGGGTCAAAGCCTTTATCGACTACATGGCCGATGCCTTGACCCAGGCGCCCGAGCTGCAGCCCCTCAGATAGCGGCCGTACGCCCCTGCAACCACTCCAGCGCAGCGCCACTGAGCAGCGGACTCAGGCGCTCGCGCACTTGCGCATGGTAGTCGTTGAACCACTGGCGCTCTTCCACCGTCAGCAGCGACGGCTCCAGGCAACGGGTGTCGATCGGGCACAGGGTGAGTGTCTCGAACTTGAGGAACTCGCCAAACTCGGTCTTGCCCGCTTCACGGTTCAACACCAGGTTCTCGATGCGCACGCCCCAACGGCCCGGACGGTAAGTGCCCGGTTCGATGGACGTAATCATGCCCGCCTGCATCGCCGTTTGCGGCGCAGCGACGGCTTGGTAGGCGATCACCTGCGGACCTTCATGCACATTTAGGAAATAACCTACGCCATGGCCGGTACCGTGGCCGTAATCCACGCCTTCAGCCCAGATCGGAGCGCGGGCGATGGAGTCCAGCAGCGGCGAAAGAATCCCCTTGGGGAAATGCGCGCGGGACAACGCGATCACACCCTTGAGCACACGCGTGCAATCGCGCTTCTGCTCTTCGCTTGGCGTGCCGATAGGCACCATCCGCGTGATATCGGTCGTGCCGCCCAGGTACTGGCCACCCGAGTCGATCAGCAGCAAACCATCGCCTTCGATCAGCGCGTGCTCTTCTTCAGTCGCGTGATAGTGCGGCATCGCACCGTTGGCGTTGAACGCGGCAATCGTATTGAAGCTCAACGACACATAACCCGGACGACGGGTACGGGCCGCGGTCAGGTGTTCATCAATGGTCAGCTCGGTGATGCGTTCGCGACCCAACGCGCTGTCGAGCCAGGCGAAGAATTCGCACAGGGCCGCACCATCCTGCTCCATGGCCTGACGAATATGCTCGGCGTCCGCCAGGCTTTTGCGCGACTTGGCCAAGGTGGTAGGGTTCAGGCCTTCGATCAGCGTCACGCCACTGCCGAGGTTTTCCAGCAAGCCAGCGGTCACCCGTGCCGGGTCGACCTGCACACTGGTGCCCGAAGGAATATCCTTCAAAGCCGCCGCAACTTCGCTGTAATCCCGCAGGGTCACGCCATCCTGTTCCAGCACGGCGCGAAGCTCGGCGTCGACCTTGCTCAAGGCCACAAACAACGTCGCCTGCTGCTGGCCGATCAAGGCAAAGGATACAAACACCGGGTTGAACGAAACGTCGCCGCCGCGCAGGTTAAACAGCCAGGCAATGTCGTCCAGGGTCGCGATGAAATGCCAGTCGGCGCCTTTCTCCTGCAGGCTGGAACGCAAGGCGGCGAGTTTTTCGCCACGGCTCACGGTGGCCTGCGGCGGCAAATGCTGATAGATCGGCTGGTTCGGCAAGGTCGGACGGTCTTGCCAGACTTCATTCAACAGGTCGATGTCCGTGCGCAAGCGTGCACCACGGGATTCCAACTTGCTGCCCAGGGTGCGCGCCGAGGCCACGGCCATAACCGCGCCATCCACGGCAACTACACCGCCTTCCGGGGTCTGCTCTGCCAGCCATTCCAGCGGCCCGGGCTGGCCGGGTTGCAGCTTGACCAACTCGATACCACTGCCTTTGAGTTCCTTGGTCGCCTGTTCCCAGTAACGGCTGTCTGCCCACACACCGGCGAAATCAGCGGTGACAATCAGCGTGCCCACCGACCCATGAAACCCCGACAACCACTGACGGCCCTGCCAGTAACCCGGCAGGTATTCGGACAAATGCGGGTCGGCCGACGGCACCAACAGGGCATGAATACCCTCGCGGCTCATCAGTTCGCGGGTGTGCGCCAGGCGCTGGGGAACCGTTCCATGGGTCAAAGGCTGTGTGCTCATCGTGTCTCCTGCTAACCACTAATAATTGTTATGGGGTCAAACGGCCCAGAAAGCCGGTGCGCTGGCCAGTGCGGCCTTGATCAACTGAACCGCCTGATCGATGTCCTGCTCGGTGGTAAACCGCCCGAGGCTCAAGCGTATGGTGCGACCTGCGCTGCGAGCATCATGGCCCAGCGCAAGAAGCACATGGGACGGTGCATTGCTTGCCGAATTGCAGGCCGAAGTGGCCGAGAAGGCAATGCCCGCGCTCAACGCGGCGGAATTGAATTCGCCCTCGCTGAACGTCAGGCTCAAGGTATGGGGAATACGTTGGGTAAGACTGCCATTGAGGCGCACCCCGGCAATCGTATTCAGCTGTTCCAGTAGGCGCTCGCGCAGGGCAACAATGGTCGCCTTTTCTTCAGCAAAGGACGCTGCCGCCAGGGCGAACGCCGTGCCCATGCCGGCGATCTGGTGAGTCGCCAGGGTGCCGGAACGCAAGCCGCCTTCATGGCCACCGCCGTGAATCTGCGCCAGCACTTTCTGCTGCGCACGTGGGCCGACGTACAGCGCGCCGATGCCCTTGGGGCCATAGAGTTTGTGGGCGGAAAATGACATCAGGTCCACCGGCCACTCAGCCAGGTCAATCGCGACCTTACCGGCGCCCTGCGCCGCATCCACGTGAAACAACGCGCCGTGTTCACGCACTCGCGCGCCAATCGCCTGGATATCGTTGAGGGTGCCCAGCTCGTTGTTCACCAGCATCAGCGACACCAGGAAGGTGTCTTCACGCAACGCTTCGCTCACCGCCTCGACGCTGATCAAACCCTCGGCGTCCGGCACCAGGTACGTCACCGCAACCCCGGCTTCCTGCAGCTGGCGGGCGGTGTCGAGCGTGGCCTTGTGTTCAATCTGGCTGGTGATGATATGCCCACCGGCCACGCCCCGCGCCTGGGCGACGCCCTTGATGGCGAGGTTGTTGGACTCCGTGGCACCGGAGGTCCAGACGATCTGTGCCGGCTCCGCGCCAACCAGTTCGGCCACTTGGCCCCGCGCCTGCTCAACCGTTTGCCGGGCCTGTTGGCCGAACGCATGGGAACTGGACGCAGGGTTACCGAAGTTGGCGTTGAAGCCCAGGCACTCGACCATCACCTGGATGACCCGCTCATCCACCGGCGTGGTGGCGGCGTAGTCGAAATACAGCGGACGTTTATTCATGACGTTAAAGACTCGCAGAGCATGTTCCCGAGAACAACGTCTCAGGGGCAGCGATCAGGAAGGAAGATGGTTTACCTGATTCCGTGCCGTTAAAGAAAGACCACTTTATTTAAAAGTGCGTAGGAACGCTCCTGAAATTCAGCTTAACAGGCTCCGGGAAACGGATGGCAAACAAAAAGCCCGAGGTTCCTGTGGGAAACCTCGGGCTTTTTCAGACCTCGCCACTGACTCAGCTGGGGCGACCGTGCAGCGTCATGCCGCGCTCGGCATTCATTTCACCCTGACGGTCGAAACCAAAGGTTTTCTGTGGCTGGCCGGTCAGTTCGGCTTTCTTCTGTTGGTATTCATCAAACGACAGGCCTCGACGGCTCAGGGCTTCCAGCGCCAGCTCCTTGCTCTCTTCCGCCGAGTAGGCCCGCAGTTCAGGCGACGAATGTGTCGCGCAACCGGCAAGGACTGAGGTGACAAGCAATACGGAAATGGCGAGAAAACGGTTCATGGCGAAGGTCCTGCGAAACGGGTTGAAGTCAATGAGCACAGGCTACTCCCGCCCCTGCACGGTGAAAAATCATCAGCCGTGATAGTCGCTATCAACCCTTGCGACACCTGTGATAGCCAAGTCTTATATTCCATGCAGATCTATAAATATGGAAATACGTTCATTTACGGAATAAACACAACCCTCTATAAATGGCTTCAACGCTCACGCCACTGTTCGCCTGGCAACTGTTGCTCAGGCAACAGTCATTCAACAAAACACCAGGCAGACAACACCGTCATTTTCCAACACCTGGCCCACAACCCGCGCCAGTCAAGGCCTGCGCAGCTTGGTACAGCTCTTGCTCAAGCCCTGCTACTGCTCTTGCCCTGAGCCACTGTTGAAAAAGGAACTGTTGATGACCCGTCCACTGAATGTCGTTGCCCTCTCCGGCGGAACCTGGCGCCCGTCCCGCACCCTGGTGTTGACCCAGGCCGTGCTGGCCGAACTGGCCAATCAATTGCCGATCCAGACCACCCTGATTGAACTGGGCGACATTGCCCGGCCACTGGGCGGCGCACTGTCACGCCAGGAACTGCCCGCCGACGTCGAGGCGCAACTGCACGCCATCGAACAGGCCGACCTGCTGATCGTCGCCGCCCCGGTGTATCGCGGTTCCTACCCAGGCCTGCTCAAGCACCTGTTCGACCTGGTCGACCTCAACGCCCTGATCAACACCCCGGTGTTACTCGCGGCCACCGGCGGCAGTGAACGCCACGCGCTGGTACTCGATCACCAGTTGCGCCCGCTGTTCAGTTTCTTCCAGGCCCTGACTTTGCCGATTGGCGTGTACGCCACCGAGGCCGACTTCACCGACTACCAAATAACCAGTGAGCCCTTGAAGGCCCGCATTCGCCTTGCTGCAGAACGCGCCGCGCCGTTGTTTGCCGCGCATCCCACCTCTCTGCTGAAAATCGCTTAAGGATTTGTCATGGATGTTTTCTGGTTTCTGCCTACACACGGTGACGGCCATTACCTGGGCACCACCCAAGGTGCTCGCCCGGTCACCCTCAACTATTTGAAACAAGTCGCCCAAGCCGCAGACAACCTCGGCTACCACGGCGTGCTGATCCCCACCGGCCGCTCCTGCGAAGACTCTTGGGTGATCGCCTCGGCGCTGGTGCCGCTGACCGAACGCTTGCGCTACCTGGTAGCGATTCGTCCGGGGATCATCTCGCCGACCGTCTCCGCACGCATGGCCGCCACCCTAGACCGCCTGTCCAATGGCCGCCTGTTGATCAACGTGGTGACCGGCGGCGACCCCGACGAAAACCGCGGCGACGGCAGTTTCCTCGATCACAGCGAACGCTACGAAGTGACCGACGAATTCCTCAAGATCTGGCGCCGCGTGTTGCAGGGAGAATCCGTGGACTTCGAAGGCAAACACCTGCGGGTGCAGAACGCCAAGGCACTTTACCCACCGGTGCAGAAGCCGTATCCACCGTTGTACTTCGGCGGTTCCTCCGACGCCGCCCACGACCTCGCCGCCGAACAAGTCGACGTGTACCTGACCTGGGGTGAACCACCGGCCGCCGTCGCGGAAAAACTCGCCGACGTGCGTGAGCGCGCCGCCCGCCACGGGCGCACCGTCAAATTCGGGATTCGCCTGCATGTGATCGTGCGCGAAACCGAGGAAGACGCCTGGAACGCCGCCGCCAAACTCATCGAACACATCAGCGACGAAACCATCGCCGCCGCGCAAAAATCCTTCTCGCGCTTTGACTCCGAAGGCCAGCGGCGCATGGCTGCGCTGCACGACGGGCGCCGCGACAACCTGGAGATCGCCCCTAACCTGTGGGCTGGCGTCGGCCTGGTGCGTGGTGGCGCGGGCACGGCCTTAGTGGGCAACCCCCAGCAAGTCGCCGAGCGGATCAAGGAATACGCGGACCTGGGCATCGAAAGCTTCATCTTCTCCGGCTACCCGCACCTGGAAGAGGCGTATCGCTTTGCCGAACTGGTGTTCCCGCTGCTGCCGGAACCCTACGCGAGCCTGGCCGGGCGCGGCGTCACCAACCTCACCGGACCGTTCGGCGAAATGATTGCCAACGATGTCCTGCCGGCAAAAGCCAAGGCCTGACTTGCCGTCTGCCGGGGTACGCCCCGGCACACCATGAGGAATCCCGCGTGACAGCCAAACCCAACAGCGTCCTGCCCTCCCCCTTGCAGACCGCCAAACTGCTGGCCGCCGAATTCGCCCTTACTGCGGTCGAACGCGACGAGCGCGGCGGCACACCCAAGACCGAACGTGACGCCCTGCGCCAAAGCGGCCTGCTGGCCCTGAGCATTCCCACCCAATACGGCGGCCTCGGCGCCCGGTGGAGCGAGACCCTGGAGATCGTTCGCGAGTTCGCCAAAGTCGACAGTTCCATCGCCCACGTTTTCGGCTTTCATCACCTGATGCTCGCCACCGTGCGGCTGTTCTCCCGCCCGGAGCAATGGCAACCCTGGTTCGAACAGACCGCGCGCAAAAACTGGTTCTGGGGCAACGCCCTCAACCCGCTGGACACGCGCACGGTGGTCAAAGCCTTCGGCGGCTGGCGCGAGTTTTCCGGCAAGAAAAGCTTCTGCTCAGGCGCCAGCGACTCGGAAATGCTGATCGCCTCGGCGGTGGATGAAAGCGCCGGCGGCAAGCTGCTGATCGCGGCCATCCCCAGCGGGCGCAGCGGCATCACTTTGCACAATGACTGGAACAACATTGGCCAGCGCCAGACCGACAGCGGCAGCGCCAGCTTCGAACGGGTACGCGTGGAGGAGTCGGAATTGCTCCTCGATCCCGGCCCGCTGAGCACACCCTTTGCCTGCCTGCGCCCGCTGATCGCCCAGTTGACCTTCACCCACATGTTCCTCGGCATCGCCGAAGGCGCTTTCGAAGAAGCAAGAAATTACACCCTGACCGAAACCCGGCCCTGGCATAAATCCACGGTACAGGACATTCGACAGGACCCGTACGTGCTCAACCACTACGGCGAATTCTGGGTCGCCCTTGAAGGCGTGCGCCTGCTGGTAAAGCGTGCCGCCGAACTGCTGGACCAGGCCTGGGCCAAGGGCCCGAGCCTCAGCGAAAGCGAGCGCGGCGAGCTGGCCATTGCCATCGCCACGGCCAAGGTCGCCGCCACACGCAACGGCCTGGAGCTGTGCAGCCGCCTGTTCGAAGTCACCGGCGCGCGTTCCACCCACGCCTCCCTGCGCCTGGACCGGCACTGGCGCAACCTGCGCACGCAAACCTTGCACGACCCGGTGGACTACAAACTCCACGAACTGGGGGACTGGGCGTTGAACCAGTCCCTGCCGATTCCCACGTTCTACTCCTAGAAGAGGTGCCCATGCAGCTTTTAACCCTACCGCCCTCGCCCGCTCTTGCGACCTCGATCCGCGCCACGGCCCAGGTCTTCGAAGACCCGAAATCCCAGGCGCTGCTGGCGCACATCCAGCAAGTCGCGCCTAGCGAAGCCAGCGTGCTGATCATCGGCGAAACCGGCACCGGTAAAGAGTTGGTGGCGCGCCATATCCACAATCTCAGCGCCCGGCGCAACCGACCGTTCGTGGCGGTAAACTGCGGCGCGTTTTCCGAATCCCTGGTGGAAGCCGAGCTGTTCGGCCATGAAAAAGGCGCCTTCACCGGCGCCCTCGGCGCCAAGGCCGGCTGGTTCGAGGAGGCCGATGGCGGCACCCTGTTCCTCGATGAAATCGGTGATTTGCCGATGGCAATTCAGGTCAAGCTGCTGCGAGTGCTCCAGGAGCGCGAAGTGGTGCGCCTCGGCTCACGCAAAAGCATTCCCATCGACGTGCGGGTATTGGCGGCCACCAACGTTCAGTTGGAAAAGGCCATCAACGCCGGGCATTTCCGCGAAGACCTGTACTACCGCCTCGACGTGGTCAGCCTCGAACTCAGCCCATTGCGGGACCGGCCCGGCGATATCCTGCCACTGACCCGACACTTTATCGAAGCCTACAGCCAGCGCCTGGGTTACGGCCCGATCACCATCAGCCGCGAGGCCGAGCAGAAACTCAAAAGCTACAGCTGGCCGGGCAATATCCGCGAGCTGGAAAACGTGATTCATCACACCCTGCTGATCTGCCGCAACGGCGTGATCGAACGCGACGACCTGCGCCTGTCGAACATGCGCATCGAGCGTCAGGACGACAGCCAGCACGGCATCGACAATAGCGCTGAAGCCCTGCTGGAACGCGCCTTTCAAAAACTCTTCGAGGAACAGGCCGGAGCCTTGCACGAAAAGGTCGAGGATGCGCTGCTACGCGCCGCCTACCGCTTCAGCCACTACAACCAGGTGCACACCGCCAACCTGCTGGGCCTGAGCCGCAACGTGACGCGTACCCGCTTGATCAAGATCGGCGAGTTGGCAGTGAACAAGCGCCGCCCCGGCGAAAACGTGCAGGGCGAGCGCATGTTGCACCTGTCAATTTAGGCGGCAGTGCAAAGCGTTGTCATGGCTGCGCTCGATACTGCGTAGCACCTGGAACGAACCAAAGGTCACCGCCGTGGCCTGATGGGCGCGTATCAGCGTCCAGAAATCTTCCTCACCGTGCTCAAAACACTTGAAGGCCGCCTCACCTTCCTCGCGGGAGCGCCATTGCAAGTAGCTGAGCACCCGGCGTCCATCATCGCTGACCTGCACGCTGGCATTGATAAAGCCGCCATGGCCCTGGGCCAGGCGCTCGCTTTGGGATGACAGGGCCGCTACCAACGCGGATTGCTGCTGAGGTTCGATCTGGAACTCGACCATCTGGGTAAAACTCAGACTCTTCTCTAATAGCTGCATGAACATTCCCCTCTCACTGTAGGCACAATCTTGCGATTCGATGCCACGCAGGGTAAAACCTCTAGTTAAGTCAAGGTCAAGGGCTATTTCATGGTCACCAAAGAACTCACCGTCGGCCAATTGGCGGCTCGCAGCGGCGTGGCCGTCACCGCCCTGCACTTCTACGAAACCAAGGGTTTGATCAAGAGCAGCCGCAACGCCGGCAATCAAAGGCGCTACTCGCGGGACGTGTTGCGCCGGGTGGTGGTAATCAAGATTGCCCAGCGTTTGGGCATCCCCCTGGCGACGATCCATGAGGCGCTGCAAACCCTGCCCGATGGCCGCACGCCCAACGCTGCCGATTGGGAGCGCCTGTCTGCGCTGTGGCGTGAGGACCTGGACCAGCGCATCGACAAACTGATGCTGCTGCGGGACAAACTCAGTGGCTGCATTGGTTGCGGGTGTTTGTCACTGGAGGCCTGCCCGTTGCGCAATCAGGATGACGTACTCGGTGAGCGCGGGCCCGGCGCTCAGCTGTTGGAGCCCAGCGTAAATCCCTGATATGGAAACCCGCTCCCACATTTGATCTCCATTAAGCTTAGAAGCCCGGAGCAATCTGTCCTTTATAACGGGTCAGGATGAACTGGCGCACTTCATCGGAGTTCAACGCCTTGGCCAGCTTCTGGATGCCCGGGTCGTTGATGTTGTCCGGGCGCGCTACCAGGTACTCGACGTACAGGCTCTTGCCCTTCTCGACGATCAACGCGCTGTTGGTGTCGATCCCCGCTTCCAGGGCGTAGTTGGCGAACACGAACGCCAGGTCCACCTGGCTCACGGAGCGGGCCAGCAACGCCCCCTCCAACTCACGAATTTTCAGGTGCTTGGGGTTTTCGACGATGTCCCGCGGGGTGGCCAAGGTATTGCTCGGGTCCTTGAGTTTGATCAGGCCGGCTTCATCCAGCAGCACCAAAGCGCGGCCGGTATTGACCGGGTCGTTGGGGATCGACACCGTGGCGCCGTCTTTCAACTCGGCAATGTTTTTGATCTTGGTCGAATAGGCACCAAACGGCTCAATGTGCACGCCGACCACCGGCACCAGATTGGTATGCCGAGTCTTGTTGTAGTCATCCAGGAACGGCCGGTACTGGTAGTAGTTGGCGTCGATGTTCTTCAGTGCCAGTTGCTGGTTGGGCTGGATGAAATCGGTGAAGACCTTGATTTGCAGGTCCACGCCTTCCTTGGCCAGCACGGGTTTTACGAACTCGAGGATCTCGGCGTGAGGCACGGGCGTGGCGCCGACGACCAGCGTCTCGTTGGCAAAGGCGTTGAAGGACAAGACAGCGGCCAAGATGGCCAGGGATTTTTTCATGGTTGCTCCGAAGGCATTAGTTATAGGAATCAACGGCGGCTGTAACGCGCCACCAAACGGTCCCCGGTCATTTGCAGGGCCTGCACCAGCACCAACAGCAGCAACACGGTGACCACCATCACGTCGGTCTGGAAACGCTGATAGCCATAGCGAATCGCCAAGTCGCCCAGGCCACCGCCACCGATCACCCCGGCCATCGCGGTGTAGTCCACCAGCACAATCGCGGTGACGGTGACCGCCGCCAACAGCCCTCCCCGGGCTTCCGGCAACAGCGTGTGGCGGATCACCTGCCAGGTGCTGGCGCCCATGGATTGGGTGGCTTCCACCACGCCACGGTCGACTTCACGCAAGGCGGTTTCCACCAGCCGCGCGAAGAACGGCGTACAGCCCACCACCAACGGCGGGATAGTGCCGGGCACGCCCAGCGAGGTGCCCACCAGCAAGGTGGTCACCGGGATCAGCACGATCAGCAGGATGATGAACGGCAGCGAACGCAACACGTTCACCACCACCGACAGCCCCCGATACACCACCAGGGTTTCGTGCAACTGGCGCTTGCCGGTGAGGAACAACACCACCCCCAGCGGCAACCCCAGCAGCACGGTAAAACCCAGGGCCGCAGTGAGCATGCTCAGGGTTTCCAGGCAGGCCTGGCCGATGTCGGCCCAGTAGATGTTTTTAAACAGCTCGGCCATGGTTCAGGACCAGTCGTGACGCGGTGGCTTGGCACCGTTGAGTAACCAGTTGCCCACCACGTGGTACTTCCAGCGCACCGGGTCATGCAGGGTGTGCACCCGGGCGTTGCGCCAGTGGCGGTCGAAGTTGTGCTTCTTCAAGGTGGAACGGGTGCCGCCGAGTTCGAAGAGCTTGTTGCTGGCTTCTATGGCGATTTCGGTGGTCAGCACCTTGGCCCGGGCGACAGCCAGGGAGGCGTGGGCAACGTTGTCTTCATCGGGTGCCGGGCGCGCGGTGTCCAGGGCTTTTCCGGCGCGCTCCAGCAAGGCTTCCGCCGCTTCCAGGCGAATATCCAGTGCACCGACCTGGATGATGGTCAACGGATCTTCACTGGCTTTCTCCACCCCGGCATCGATCCACGGGCGGGCGAATTGCTGGACGAACTGCACCGTGTCACGCAGCGCGGCACGGGCGATGCCGGCGTCTATCGCGGCGGTGGTCAATTGGGCGAAAGGTCCGGCCAGGGTCGGCGAATCGTAGGAGCGATGGGTAGGAAAAAGATTGAAAGCTGGCACCTTCAAGTCATCGGCCAGCACCGTGCCGCTGGACGTGGTGCGCTGACCCATGCTGTCCCAGTCGTCGACCACCACCAAGCCTTCAGTACCACGGGGCACGAATGCCAACTGCGCATTTTGCTGTTCATCCAGCGCCAGCACCGCGAGCCAGTGGGCGTACAGCGAACCGGTGCAATAACCCTTGCGACCGTTGATCACATAGCCGTCGCCTTGCCGGCGGATGGTCGCCTGGATGTCCTGGACGTTCTTGCCGCCAGTTTCCGACAGTGCATTGGCAAACCGATGCCCTTCCAGCGCCAGGCGAAAAAAGTACGCCTGCTGCTCAGGCGTACCTTGCAGGCGGATGTCTTCCAGCAGGCAGTAATGGTTCTGCGGGATCTGCCCCAGCGAAGGGTCGGCTGCCGAGATGATCGCTATCACCTGGACCAGCACCGCGTAGGACACCTGGGCGCCGCCAAACTCACGGGGCACGCTGATGCCCCACAGGCCGCTGTTGGAATACAGGTCGACGACTTCCGCGGGCACCTGGCGGGTACGGTCGCGTTCGGCGTCTTGTTCCAGTAACACGGCGGCGACCCGATGAGCAACGGTCAGGGCCTGGGCCTCGTCGCGGATCAGCTCGGCGTGGGGCGTGTGAATCGGGTAATCGGCAGATACAGGCAGTACAGACATACAACGCTCTCGGGCGAATGATTGACCTGAGCTATTGCAGCTTCTGTGCCTGAGGCGCCAGGCCCTCAAACACAAGGGTTTGCACCCGCCGTGGCCGTAGCAAACCGCCCATGGTGCAGCAAACTGCCGGTTTACTGTTGCCTGGCCAACACCTCGTCGGCTGCCCGCAGGCCACGGCGCACGTGGCCTATAGTGAAAAGGCCGTCCCTCCATAACCACAATCAAGGAGAACGATATGAGCGTTAAACCCATTCCCGAGGGCTATCACAGCATCACGCCGTACCTGGGTATCGAAAAAGCCGCTGAAGCCATCGAGTTCTACAAGAAAGCCTTCGGCGCCACCGAAGTCATGCGCCTGGACATGCCCGACGGCAAGATCGGCCATGCCGAACTGCGCATTGGCGATTCGGCGATCATGATGGCCTCGCCCTGTGGCGAGATGTCGTTCGGCAGCCCGGGAAAAGAACATCCCAGCGTGTGCCTGCATCTGTATGTGCAGGACGTCGACCAACAGTTCGCCCAGGCGATCAAGGCTGGCAGCACGGCGATCTCAGAACCCAAGGATCAGTTTTACGGTGACCGCTCCGGGACGTTGAAAGACCCGTTCGGGCATGTGTGGTTTTTGGCCACGCGCAAGGAGGATTTGACCGAGGCGCAGGTTCGCCAGCGTGCCGAGGCGATGTTTAAACAGGGCTAAAGCCTTGAATAACCCCTGTGGCGAGGGGGCTTGTCCCCCGTTGGAGTGCGTAGCGCTCCCGCTTTTTTTGGGGCTGCTGCGCAGCCCAACGGGGGACAAGCCCCCTCGCCACAGGTAAACCTGACCTCAGCAAAAGCCTGACCAGAACCAGAAAGCCGGCTTCAACACACTTCATGAACAACCCCTCCACGTTTTCCCCCTTGCCCCCGGCGCCGTGTGATTTCAGGATGCAGGCAATCATCACAAGGAGTCATTCCATGTTCGCCGGATTCCAAAAAGACCAGCGCCACGTCAACGGTGTGGACATCTGCTACCGCAAAGGCGGCACGGGTCCCGGCCTGCTCCTGCTGCACGGGCACCCGCAGACCCACGTCATCTGGCACAAGGTCGCCGAGCAACTGGCCGAACACTTCACCGTGGTCGCCGCCGACCTGCGCGGTTACGGCGACAGCAGCAAGCCCCCCGCCAATGACCACCACACCCACTACTCCAAACGCGAAATGGCCCGCGACGGCGTCGAATTGATGAAGGCCCTGGGCTTCGATGAGTTCTCGGTATTGGCCCACGACCGTGGCGCCCGTGTCGCCCATCGCCTGGCACTGGACCACCCAAAGGCCGTACAGCGCATGGTGCTGCTGGACATCGCACCGACCCTGTCCATGTACGCCCAGACCGACGAAGCCTTCGCCCGCGCCTACTGGCACTGGTTCTTCCTGATCCGCCCGGCGCCGCTGCCCGAGAGCCTGATCGAAGGTAACCCCGAGCTGTACCTGCGCAGCGTCATGGGCAGCCGCAGTGCCGGGCTCAAGCCGTTCACCGACGAAGCCTTCGCCGAATACCTGCGCTGCCTGAAACTGCCCGGCACCGCCACCGGCATCTGCGAAGACTACCGCGCCGCTGCCGGCATCGACCTTGAGCACGACCGCGCCGATATCGACAAAGGCAATCACCTGGAACTGCCGTTGCTGGTGATGTGGGGCGCCGAAGGTACCGTCGGCCGCTGCTTCGAACCCCTCAAGGAATGGCAGAAAGTCGCTACCGACGTAAGTGGCAAGGCCCTGCCGGCCGGCCACTATATCGCTGAAGAAGTCCCTGAGCTGTTGCTCGGCGAAGTCCTGACCTTCCTTCGCTGAGCCTTTATGCACCGCTGATCTGACCGCTCCCGCCCCGCAGGCTTGAAACAGCTGCGACGGGAGCGGCTTGCCCAAAAAACGTCTCGAGATAATAAAAATGACAATCAGAAAACTGCTGGGAACCCTGTATGTGCAAGTGATCATCGCCATTGTGCTGGGCGTGTTGATCGGCAACCACTGGCCCCAGGTGGGCATCGACCTCAAGCCCTTGGGCGACGGCTTTATCAAGCTGATCAAGATGATCATCGGCCCGATCATCTTCTGCACGGTGGTCTCCGGCATCACCAGCATGCACGACGTGAAGCAGGTGGGCCGCGTGGGCGGCAAGGCGCTGCTGTACTTCGAGATCGTCTCCAGCATTGCCCTCGTAATCGGCATCCTCGCTGCGCACCTGCTGCACCCGGGCGTGGGTTTCAACATCGACGTGAAGACCCTCGACACCTCGGCCATCGCCGGTTTCGTCGGCCAGGCCGAACACGGCGAAGGCGTCACCGGGTTCCTGATGCATGTGATCCCGACGACCTTCTTCGACGCCTTCTCCAAAGGCGAAATCCTGCCGGTACTGTTTGTATCGGTGCTGTTTGGTCTCGGGCTGGTGATGATCGGCGAGAAGGGCCGGCCCCTGGTGGGCGTGATCAACCAGGCCAGCGAAGTGTTCTTCCGTATCGTCGGCATGATCAGCCGCGTCGCACCAATCGGTGCGTTCGGGGCGATCGCCTTCACCATCGGCAAATACGGCCTGGGCTCGCTGCTGCCGCTGTTGAAACTGGTGGGCACGTTCTACGTCACCGCGTTTTTCTTCGTCGCCGTGGTGCTGGGCAGCATTGCCCGGTATGTGGGGTTCAGCATCTTCAAGCTGCTGACCTACATCAAGGCCGAGCTGTTGATCGTGCTGGGCACCAGCTCATCCGAATCGGCCCTGCCGCAACTGATCCAGAAACTCGAAAGCCTCGGCGCGTCCAAAGGCGTGGTGGGGATCGTGGTGCCCACTGGCTACACCTTCAACCTGGATGGCACCAACATCTATATGACCCTGGCGGTGCTGTTCCTGGCCCAGGCGACCAATATCGACCTGACGCTGGAGCAACAACTGACCCTGCTGGCGGTGGCGATGCTCACCTCCAAAGGCGCGGGTGCGGTGGTGGGTGCAGGTTTTGTCGCGCTGGCCGCGAGCCTCGCGGTGGTGCCCACGGTGCCGGTGGCGGCGATGGTGCTGATCCTGGGTGTCGACCGCTTCATGGCCGAGTGCCGTTCGCTGACCAATATCATCGGCAACGCCGTGGCTGCGCTGGTGGTGGCCGCCTGGGAAGGTGAACTGGACCGCGAGAAAATGGCCCCCATCGCCCTCAAGCATGGCCGCCATGCGCGGGCCGCCGCACAGGCGAAGATCGCCGCCGAGTAAACCTTAAACACCGATAC
>NZ_JAXCIS010000161.1:0-14299 GCF_034044025.1 Pseudomonas sp. SED1 | reverse complement strand
CCTTCAGAGATATCGTTAAAGGATATTGGAGTAATCCGCCTCGATCCGATCCAGGCTCAAATGGTTGAGGAAATTGGAGAAACACATCCACGCCGCCAACGCATTCATGTCACGGAACTGATCCGGCAGGTATTTGGGCGGTACCACCAGGCCTTCATCCACCAGTTGGCGCAGGGTACGCATGTCTTCCAGGGTGGTCTTGCCGCAGAACAGCAGCGGCACTTGCTCCAGTTTGCCTTTGCGCACGGCCAACTGAATGTAGTTGTAAACCATGATAAAGCCCTTCAGGTAGGACAAATCCTTGGTAAACGGCAGACCCGTAGGCGTCGACCCACGGAAAACCCGGCTGGCGTTGCCGTAGCTTTCCGCCATTTCAAAGCCCTGCTCGCGGAAGAATTCGAACACCTGCAGGAAATCGGCCCCCTGCTCCACCATATGGATGGCGCGGGTGCGGTTGGTCAGCTTGCGCAGGCGGCTGGGGTAGGAGGCGAAGGTGATGATTTCCATCAGGATCGCCAGGCCTTCCTGGGTCACTGTCGACGAGGGCGGGCCCTTGGACAGGAAGGTGCAGATCGGCTGGTTCTGGCCATTGAGGGTAGTGCCCACATGCACCAGGCCTTCATGAACTTCCAGGGCGCGCACGTCTCGGTCGTTGAACATCGCGTCGGCGCGGATCTTGATGTAGTCGGCGCCTGCCGCCGCATCCGCCACGATACCGTCAGACTCGAACACTCGAATGGTTTCCTCGGCCTCGCCGAATACCTTGTTCAGGCGGCTTTGCAGCAGGCCGACGGCGTCCTTGGCGGTGAGGGTCTTGGCTTCGTCCTTGAGGTCGCCACGGCCGTCGATATTGTTCAGGTAGTCCGACATCATCAGGCCGAGGTCGGCCAGGGTCGGGTCACCGGCGTGGAACGCATCGGAGGCGGCGCCGTACAGTTCCTGGGAAATCAGGCCGAAATCCTCGGTGCCGCGCGCTTCGAGCATGCGCACCACCATCCGGTATTCCTTGCACATGCGCCGCATGATCTGCCCGACCGGGTTGAACTGGCCCAGCTGGCGGGTGATGTCACGCTCGATGTTCTGGAACTCCAGCTTCACCGCGCTGGAATCGAACGACAGTGGCCGATTCAGGTAGTAATCGCGGTCCACCGCCGGCATTTCCTTGCCCTTGGCCTTGAGAAATCCCTGGCGGATATTCTCGTCCCACTTCACGGCGTCGAGGACGCGAATCGGTGTTTGCGCCAGCACAATGCGATCGGACAAGGTGCGTATCGTCTGCTGGTAATCGTCCACCCGGTACTTCCTCTTTAAACGTTATTTGCCCGCGCGCTGGTAGCGCACGGCTTCGACGAACACGTCAGCATTGGCCGGGTCATCCAGGTAGGCAAACACCTGGGCCATGGGGCTGTTGATCAATACGCCGTCGCCTTCGACGGTTTCGACAGTGCTGCCGCCAAGGACTTTCTGGCCGACAGCCTGGTGGATCTGGTCCAGGTCGAGGTTGTAGACCACCAATTCGTGTTCATCGTTGAGCTCGAAGCCTGCCAGGATGAAATGCCCGCCAAACTTGGCCGGCAGCGGCGCCGACAAATACCAGCGGCTGCCATGGCGGGAAACCGTGAATAGGTATTCATCACGTTGGCCCGGCTGGGCTTTAGGGTAGCTCACGGCTTTGTAGCGATGTTCGCCCACGCGGCTGATCTGCAGGTTGAGCGGCTCGCCCCAGGCATTTTTGCTGGCCCATTTGCCCAGCAGGGCCTCAGGCGCCGCCTCACTGGCCGGCAACGGATCCTTGAACGTCACCAGGCAACCGCTGAGCAACAGGAACGACAAGGCGATCACAACGACACGCCAGGCTTTCATTGAACACTCCCCTGTGTCAGACCGAAGCCAACACCAAATGCATGTAACGCTTGAGGATCTCAAGCATTTCTTCGCTGGTCAGAGGCTCTGCACCGCCCAGCAGGCCCTGATATTCCATCCGACCGATAATCGCCGTCAACACTTTGGCATCCTGTTGCGGCTCGCGCGAACCCAATACCTGGAAAAACTGGCAAGTACCCTGCAGCAGGATTTGTTGGTGAGAACGCACCAACTCGGCCAGGCGCGGGTTCAGCAGCGCTTCCTGGCGAAACGCCTGCTCGGCCATCAGGTGCTCGCGGCGGTTGAGCAATTGGCGTTGCACGTAATCGGCGGTCAGGCGCGCGATGTCGTCGGCCAGTTGCGAGCGCGACTGCGGACTGCCGTCGCCGTAAGCGACCATCTCCCGCAGCAGCCCTTCATTACGCACCCATAACTTGCCCATGAACGCCGCGCTGCGCTCCACGTATTGAGCGAAGGTGTCGGTGAGCAGGTCGTCGATGTCCTTGAAGTAATAGGTAGTGGCCGATAATGGCACGCCGGCCTCTGCCGCCACCGCACGATGACGCACGGCGCGCACGCCTTCACGCACCACGATGCGCATCGCCGCATCGAGAATGTCCTGCCGACGTTGCTCACTGCCCCGGCGACTGGCCTTGCGGCCCTGGTACTGAACACTTTCAGCCACGGCAGCGGCAATGCCGGCGGCACCCTTTTGAGCCATTACGCGGTTCACGACGGATCTTCCTTTCAGGGTGACGCGGAGCGTCACGGGCTGCGTCCCCACGCAGAGCGTGGGGACGATCATCTGGCGCTGTTAGCTTGACGCTTAAATACGCCACATAAAAAAGCCGCCTTATAAAAGGCGGCTTCGGATTTCGCTACGGTTACGCTTGTGGCCGCATGTGCGGGAACAAGATCACGTCACGGATCGACGGCGAGTTGGTCAACAACATCACCAACCGGTCGATGCCGATGCCTTCACCGGCCGTTGGCGGCATGCCGTATTCCAGGGCACGAACGAAGTCGGCGTCGTAGTGCATCGCCTCGTCGTCGCCGGCGTCCTTGTCGGCCACCTGGGCCATGAAGCGCTCGGCCTGGTCTTCTGCGTCGTTCAGCTCGGAGTAGGCGTTGGCGATTTCACGGCCGCCGATGAACAGCTCGAAACGGTCGGTAACGTTCGGGTTGTCATCGTTGCGACGGGCCAGCGGCGACACTTCGAACGGGTACTGGGTAATGAAGTGCGGCTGTTCCAGCTTGTGCTCAACCAGCTCTTCGAAAATCATCACCTGCAATTTGCCCAGACCTTCAAAGCCCAGCACCTTGGCGCCGGCTTTCTTGGCGATGGCACGGGCCTTGTCGATGTCGGTCAGGTCGTCAGCGGTCAGCTCAGGGTTGTACTTGAGGATCGAATCGAACACCGACAGGCGCACGAACGGCTCGCCGAAGTGGAATACCTTGTCGCCGTACGGCACGTCGGTGGAACCCAGGACCAACTGCGCCAGTTCGCGGAACAGTTCTTCGGTCAGGTCCATGTTGTCTTCGTAGTCGGCGTAAGCCTGGTAGAACTCCAACATGGTGAATTCAGGGTTGTGACGAGTCGAAACGCCTTCGTTACGGAAGTTGCGGTTGATCTCGAACACTTTCTCGAAGCCGCCAACCACCAGGCGCTTGAGGTACAGCTCCGGCGCGATACGCAGGAACATTTCCAGGTCCAGCGCATTGTGGTGGGTTTCAAAAGGCTTGGCTGCGGCACCACCGGGGATGGTTTGCAGCATCGGCGTTTCGACTTCCAGGAAGTCACGCGCCATCAGGAAGCTGCGGATGTGCGCGATCACTTGCGAGCGTACGCGGAACGTCTGGCGCACTTCTTCGTTGACGATCAGGTCAACGTAGCGCTGGCGGTAGCGCTGTTCGGTGTCGGTCAGGCCGTGGTGCTTGTCCGGCAGCGGGCGCAGCGACTTGGTCAGCAGGCGCACGTTGGTCATCTCAACGTACAGGTCGCCCTTGCCGGAACGGGCCAGGGTGCCTTCGGCTGCAATGATGTCGCCCATGTCCCAGGTTTTCACCGAGGCCAGGGTTTCTTCAGACAGGGTTTTGCGGTTGACGTAGACCTGAATGCGACCGGTCATGTCCTGGATCACCATGAACGAGCCACGGTTAAGCATGATGCGACCTGCCACCTTGACCGGGATCGCAGCCTCTGCCAGCTCTTCCTTGGTCTTGTCCGCGTACTGTTTCTGCAAGGCATCGCAGTAGTTTTCGCGGCGGAAGTCGTTGGGGAAGGCATTGCCCTTGGCGCGCTCGGCAGCAAGCTTTTCCTTGCGCAGGGCGATCAGGGAGTTTTCTTCCTGTTGCAGGGCTTGCGGGTCGAGTTGTTGGTCGCTCATGTCTTTTGAAATTCCATCACGGGTACGTTTTCCCCAACCTTCGGTTGGGGATCGCGAGCAAGCTCGCTCCTACAGGGGGTTACAGGCCAGATTTCAGGCTGGCTTCCAGGTATTCGTCGATATCACCGTCGAGCACCTTGTCGCAGTCGCTGCGTTCGATGTTGGTACGCAGATCCTTGATCCGCGACGCATCGAGCACGTACGAGCGGATCTGGTGACCCCAGCCGATATCCGACTTGGTGTCTTCCAGCGCCTGGGACGCGGCGTTACGTTTCTGCATTTCCTGCTCGTACAACTTGGCCCGCAGCATTTTCATGGCGGTGTCCTTGTTCGCGTGCTGGGAACGTTCGTTCTGACAGCTGACCACGGTGTTGGTCGGTACGTGGGTAATACGTACGGCCGAGTCGGTGGTGTTTACGTGCTGACCACCGGCACCGGAGGAACGGTAGGTGTCGATGCGCAGGTCTGCCGGGTTGATCTCGATTTCCACCTTGTCGTCGATCTCTGGCGAGACGAAAACAGCGGAGAACGAGGTGTGGCGACGGTTGCCGGAGTCGAACGGGCTCTTGCGCACCAGGCGGTGAACACCGATCTCGGTACGCAGCCAGCCAAAGGCGTATTCGCCCTTGATGTGCACGGTCGCGCCCTTGATGCCAGCCACTTCACCGGCCGACAGCTCCATGATGGTCGCGTCGAAACCGCGTTTGTCAGCCCAGCGCAAGTACATGCGCAACAGGATGTTGGCCCAGTCCTGGGCTTCGGTGCCGCCGGAACCGGCCTGGATATCCAGGTAGGCGTTGTTCGGGTCCATTTCATGGCTGAACATGCGGCGGAATTCGAGTTTGGCGAGGTTTTCCTCGAGACGGGCCAGCTCGGCGACGATATCGCCCACTGCGCCTTCGTCGTCTTCTTCGACGGCCATGTCCAACAGGTCGCGGCAATCGCCCAGACCGGTGTTCAGCTCGTCGAGGGTCTCGACGATCTGCGCCAGCGCAGCGCGCTCGCGGCCCAGTTCCTGGGCGTATTCAGGTTTGTTCCAGACAGCCGGATCTTCAAGCTCGCGATTGACTTCGGTCAGACGCTCATGCTTTTGATCGTAGTCAAAGATACCCCCGAATAGTTTCGGAGCGCTCGGACAGGTCCTTGATGGTGTTAAGGATCGGGTTGATTTCCATGGCGGGCAGCACTCGTTGGCGAACTTTTGAAAGCCGAAGAGTATAACGACAAACGGGCGGGAGCGGCAGCCCGCTTGGTCGATTGTGCTATGTGACACTTGCCTGGAGCTGCGAGCGCCCACCTGTGGCGAGGGGGCTTGTCCCCCGTTGGGCTGCGAAGCGGCCCCAATACAGGCTATGGAGTTCTAACTGAGAGAACGCGGTGTTCTTAAATGGGGCTGCTACGCAGCCCAACGGGGGACAAGCCCCCTCGCCACAACAGCCCCTCAAGCACAAAGTGAGTGGCAGGAATTACTCGATCCCCACCTGATTACGCCCATTGTGCTTGGCCAGGTACAAGCCCTTGTCCGCCGCCGAGATCAACTGCCGGCAATCGGTGCCCTGTACCGGGGTCATGGTGGCCAAACCAATACTGATGGTCAGGCTCGAGCCTTCCGCCGGGGCAATGTGCGGGATTTTCAGGCCCGCCACCGCCTGGCGCAGTTTCTCGGCCACCAGCCGCGCACCGCCCGGCGAGGTGTTGGGCAGCACCAGGGCAAACTCTTCACCGCCGTAACGCGCCGGCAAATCCGAGGGACGGCTGCTGGCATCACGAATGGCCGCAGCCACCTTGCGCAACGCTTCATCGCCTTCCAGGTGACCAAAGCTGTCGTTGTAGGTCTTGAAGAAGTCCACGTCGATCATCAACAGCGAGAGCTGGGTCTGGTCACGCATGGCACGCCGCCACTCCAGCTCCAGGTACTCGTCGAAATGCCGGCGATTGGACAGCCCGGTCAGGCCGTCGGAGTTCATCAGCCGTTGCAGCACCAGGTTGGTGTCCAGCAACTGCTGCTGGCTGACCCGCAGCGCACGGTACGCCGCGTCCCGCTGCAGCAGGGTCATGTAGGAGCGCGAGTGGTAACGGATACGCGCCACCAGCTCGATGTTATCCGGCAGCTTGACCAGGTAATCGTTGGCACCGGCGGCAAACGCCGCGCTCTTGATCAGCGGGTCTTCCTTGGTGGAAAGCACGATGATCGGGATGTTCTGCGTCGCCGGATGATTACGGTATTCGCGCACCAGGGTCAGGCCGTCGAGCCCCGGCATTACCAGGTCCTGCAGGATCACCGTCGGTTTGATACGGATCGCCTGGGCAATGGCCTGGTGCGGGTCGGCGCAAAAATGGAAGTCGATGTTGTCTTCATGGGCCAGGCCCCGGCGTACGGCTTCGCCGATCATTGCCTGGTCGTCGACGAGCAACACCATGGCGGCGTTTTCGTCGGTCTTGAAGTCGTCGAGCTGTAAATCATTCATTTGCAGTCACCTGAATTACTACCTGCAGGCCAGGACAGCGTGTGATATCGGTCATTTTGCGAATACCTCCAGCAATCGTGGCGCAATTCTGTCCAGTGGGCGAATTTCAACAGCCGCATCGATCGCCGCTGCCGCTTTGGGCATGCCGTAAACCGCACAGCTTTGCTGGTCCTGCGCGATGGTCAGGTAGCCTTGCTGACGCATCGTTTTAAGTCCCTGGGCGCCATCACGGCCCATCCCCGTCAGCAGCACGCCGACGGCATCACCGTTCCAGTAACTGGCAACGCTTTCGAAAAACACGTCGATGGACGGCCGATAAATCTCGTTCACCGGCTCTGCGGTGTAGGCCAGCGTGCCGTTCTTCAGCAGCCGAATATGATGATTGGTGCCCGCCAGCAACACCACGCCGCTTTGGGGCGGCTCGCCTTCCCGGGCCAGGCGCACCGGCAAGCCCGAGGCGCTGCTCAGCCATTCAGCCATGCCGGCGGCGAACACCTGGTCCACATGCTGCACCAACACAATGGCCGGCGAAAAGTCCCGGGGCAAGCCCTTGAGCAGGGATTCCAGGGCAGCCGGGCCACCTGCAGACGAACCAATGGCCACCAGGCTCTGGCGTTTGCCCATGGTTCGCTGGGGCGCAGGCTCGGCCCGCACACGGCTGCCACGCTGGCCGATCAGCCAGCCGATGTTGAGGATCTTGCGCAGTAGCGGCGCCGCGGCGTCCTTCGGGTTACCCACACCCAGCGCGGGGGTGTCGACCACGTCGAGGGCGCCATGGCCCATGGCTTCAAACACGCGGCTGACGTTGGCCTGGCGATCAACGGTGACAATCAGGATCGCGCAGGGCGTCTCGGCCATGATCTGCCGGGTGGCTTCCACGCCGTCCATCAAAGGCATGATCAGGTCCATCAGAATCAGGTCGGGCGTCAGCTCGGCGCAGCGCTGCACCGCCTCCAGGCCATTGTTGGCAACCCACACCACCTCATGGGCCGGCTCAAGACTCAGCGCCCGGCGCAAGGCTTCCACAGCCATGGGCATGTCATTGACGATCGCAATCCTCATGCCCGGGCTCCTCCAATCAGCTCTACCACCGCGTCCAACAACGCGTCGTCATGGAAGCTGGCCTTGGCTAGATAATAGTCGGCGCCGGCGTCCAGTCCACGGCGGCGGTCTTCTTCCCGATCTTTGTAGGAAACAACCATCACCGGCAGGGATTGCAGGCGAGTATCACGGCGCAAGAGTGTGACCAATTCAATACCGTCCATGCGAGGCATATCAATGTCAGTGATCAACAGGTCAAAGTCTTCGGAGCGCAGCGCGTTCCAGCCATCCATGCCATCGACCGCCACGGCTACTTCGTAACCGCGATTAAGTAACAGTTTGCGTTGCAGCTCGCGCACGGTCAGTGAGTCATCCACCACCAGAATACGCTTGCGCGCTGCTTCCTGGGTTTGCTGGGTACGCCGGGCGATGCGCTCCAGACGACCGGTATTGAGCAGCTTGTCCACTGAACGCAGCATGTCTTCAACGTCGACGATCAACACCACCGAGCCGTCATCGAGCAGGGCACCGGCGGAGATGTCCTGGACCTTGCCCAGCCGGTCATCCAGGGGCAGCACCACCAGCGTGCGCTCGCCGATAAAACGCTCCACGGCAATCCCGTAGACGGCATCGCGCTCGCGGATCACCACGACCTTGAGGGTTTCCTGATTGCCCTGCCCGGGCGGGCGCTGCAGCAACTGGCTGGCGGCGACCAGGCCGACATGCCGGCCTTCGTGCCAGAAATGCTGGCGACCTTCCAGTTGCACAATGTCGTCGGGGGCCAGGTCACACATACGTTCGATGTGAGCCAGCGGGAAGGCGTAGGCCTCTTCACCGACCTCCACCACCAGGCTGCGCACCACCGACAGGGTCAACGGCACTTCAAGATGGAAGCGACTGCCCTGCCCCGCCGTTTGCTCCAGCACCACCGCGCCGCGCAACTGGCGAACCATATGCTGTACCGCATCCAGACCGACACCGCGGCCCGAAACCTCGGTGACCTTGTCCCGCAGGCTGAAGCCCGGCAGGAACAGAAACGTCAGCAGCTCCTCTTCGCTCAAGCGCAGGGCGGTTTCCAGCGGCGACAAATGCCGGTCGACGATGGTGCCGCGCAGGCGTTCCAGGTCGACACCGTTGCCGTCGTCACTCAGTTCCAGCACCAGCAGGCCGGCCTGGTGGGACGCTCGCAGGCGGATCAAGCCTTCGGCGGGTTTGCCCGCCAGCAGGCGTTGCTCGGGCATTTCGATGCCGTGGTCGACGGCATTGCGTAATAAATGGGTGAGCGGCGCTTCGAGTTTTTCCAACACGTCGCGGTCGACCTGGGTCTTCTCGCCTTCGATTTCCAGGCGCACCTGTTTACCGAGGCTGCGGCCCAAATCCCGAACCATGCGCACCTGCCCGGCCAGTACATCGGCAAACGGCCGCATGCGGCACGCCAGCGCGGTGTCGTACAAGACTTGGGCGCGCTGCCCGGCCTGCCAGCCGAACTCATCGATTTCGGCGGTTTTTTCCGCGAGCAACGTCTGGGCTTCGCTCAACAGGCGGCGGGTGTCGGCCAGGGCTTCCTGGGCTTCCAGGCTCAGCTCAACGGTCTTGAGGTGGCCGTCAAGGTTATCCAGGGCCCGGACACTGTTGCTCTGGATGCGCTTGAGACGTTGCAAACTGGCGAGATATGGCTTGAGCCGCTGGGTTTCCACCAGGGATTTGCTGGACAGGTCCAACAGGCTGTTCAAGCGTTCGGCAGTGACCCGCAATACGCGCTCGCCGCCTTCGGTCATGCGTTTGTTCTGGCGTGGCTGTTCGGCACTGACGGGCGGCGCGGGTTCGGGCTCCGGCGGCAGGGTCAGCAGTGCTTCCATCGACAATTCAGGTTCTGGGGCAGGTGCCAGCGTTGGCGTTGGCGCAACGGGCGGTGCGACTTTTTGCGACGGGTCGAGCAAACGCTCCATCAGCGCCACGTAGGACTCGATGTCCGCTGCGCCCACGGTGTTGCCCGGCGTGGCGATGCGCATCAGCAAATCGGTGCCTTGCAGCAGTGCGTCGATATGTTCCGGCAGCAGGTACAGCCGGCTTTCCTGGGCGCTGACCAGGCAATCTTCCATCACGTGGGCGACGCTGACACCGGCGTCCACCCCGACAATCCGCGCCGCGCCCTTCAAAGAATGGGCGGCGCGCATGCAGGCTTCGAGTTGGTCGGCCTGGGTCGGGTTGCGCTCCAGGGCCAGCAGACCGGCACTGAGCACCTGGGTCTGGGCGTCGGCTTCCAGGCTGAACAGTTCCAGCAGCGAGGCATCGCGCATCTGGTCGGGGGTCATGTGAGGCTCCGGGTCACGGCAGACAACAATTGCGCCTCGTCCAGCCAGCGCAGGCTTCGGCCTTTCCACTGCAACACGCCTTGGGTATAGCGGGCGCTGGCCTGGGTGCCAGAAGCAGAAGCCGCGTTCAAAGTGCGTTCATCAATGGCATGGATGCCGTCCACTTCGTCCACCGGCACCACCACCGGGCCGTCCTGCGCCGCGATGATCAGCATGCGCGGCATGATTCGCCCGCCACTGGGGCCGCTGCTGGCGCCGTCCAGCCCGAGCAATTCCACCAGGGACAGGCACGCCACCAGCGCGCCGCGCACATTGGCCACGCCCAACAGGGCGCGTGAACGCTGATGTGGCAAGGAGTGAATTGGTTGCAGCGGTGCCACTTCCACCAGGCAGCGGGTGGCGATGCCCAGCCACTCTTCGCCGAGGCGGAACATCAACAGCGAACGGGTGACTACATCGCCTTCGACTTGCGGCGCCGCTACGGGACGATGATCGTCCTGCTGCAAGGCGTAGCGGTCGAGCAGGCGCGTGGCGGCGGCGGAATACACCGAGCAGTTGCGACAGTGGATGTGTTCGGCCAGCAACGGGCAAGACTTGTCGCCGTGGATGCCGATGCGGTTCCAGCAGTCGTCGATGGCTTGGGTGTCGGCCAGGGCCAGGTTCAGCGCGGTATCCAGGGTCATTGTTTACGCTCACTGCGGGCGGCACGGGCCTGCAAACGCCGGGCACCGGCGACATCGCCCTGGGATTCGAGCAACGCGGCCAGGTGCATCAAGGCCTGCGGGTGCTGGGGCTCCAGGTACAAGGCTTTTCGATAATAACCCTGGGCTTCCAGGGCGCTGCCGGCCACATCGCTGAGCAGGCCCAGCCAATAAAACACCTGGGCTGCTGGCGGGTGAGTTTGCAGATAACGCTCGCAGGCGGCGCGGGCCTCAAGGCTTTTGCCTTCATTGGCCAGGGTTGCGATCTGGCTGAGCAGATCGGCAGCGTCCGAATGCGGGGGCGGCGGTTTGATCGCAACGACGGGTTGAGCGCTGATCGTGCTGAACGGCCGGGGCTTGGTCGGGATAGGCGCGGCACTGCGCTGGGGGATCGGCGCAGGCATCGGCACAAATACCGGTTCCGGCGCAGGCTCAGCGTGACGACTGAAGGCAAACGACTGCGGCACACCAATCGAGCGCATGCCCAGGCGCCCCAGCAGGCTGCCTTCGGCAGGCCCGATAAACAGCACGCCGTCGACGTGGGTCAGGCCCTTGAGCACTTCAAACACCTGCTTCTGGGTTGGCTGGTCGAAGTAGATCAGCAGGTTGCGGCAGAACACGAAATCGTAGGTGGGCTCGTTGGCCAGCAGCGTGGGGTCCAGCAGGTTGCCCACTTGCAGGCGCACTTGTTCGCGCACGCGGTCGGCAATTCGGTAGCCGTCGGTTTGCTCGGTGAAGTGGCGATCGCGGAACTCGATGTCCTGGCCGCGAAACGAATTCTTGCCGTACACCCCGCGGCGGGCGCGCTCCACCGACAGCGGGCTGACGTCCATGCCTTGCACCTTGAACTGATGCGGCGCCAGCCCGACGTCGAGCAAGGCCATGGCGATCGAATAGGGTTCTTCGCCGGTGGAACATGGCAGGCTGAGGATCCGCAGGGCGCGCATGTGCTTGATTTCAGCCAGACGTGCGACCGCCAGCCGGCCCAATGTGGCGAAGGACTCGGGGTAACGGAAAAACCAGGTTTCGGGGACGATCACCGCTTCGATCAGCGCTTGCTGTTCGTCGGTCGAGACCAACAACTGCTGCCAGTATTGATCTGCGGTCTGCGCATTCATTGACTGGCTGCGTTGGCGCACGGCACGCTCGATAATCGCTTCGCCCACCGAGGCCACATCGAGGCCGATGCGTTCTTTCAGGAAGTCGAAGAAGCGTTGATCACTGCTCATCAACCCTCCTCGCCGGCGGCAAACAGCAGCGCCTGCACATCAGCCGTCAGCAGGTCGGCCACGCCTATCCACTGCATCAAGCCACGCTCGTCTTCGCGCACCGGGCCCAGGTAGCGTGCCTGGCGGTTGTCCAGGCCGTAGGGCTGGAACTCTGCAGGATCACAGCGCAAGGTGTCGGTGGCTTGTTCGAGGATCAGCCCCAGCCAGCGCGCCGGAGCCAGTGCATCCGGCTGATAGTTGACCAGTACCAGGCGCGTACTGGTGCGCGCCTGAGCCGGCGTGCCGAAGGTCAAGGCACTGAGGTCGATCACCGGCACCATCGCCCCGCGATGGGCAAAGATCCCGGCGACCCACACAGGCGCATGGGCAATGGGCTTGAGCGGCAGGCGCGGCAGTACCTCGGCCACTTCCGTGGCCTTGAGGGCATAGCGTTCATTGCCGATGTGAAACACCAGAAACAGTGCTTTTTTCACTGCCGCAACGGCACCGCGTTTAGCCGCGAGGTCGCTCATCAGACTTTAAAACGCGACACGCCGCTGCGCAGGCCGACCGCGACCTGGCTCAGCTCGTCAATGGCAAAACTGGCCTGGCGCAGGGACTCTACGGTCTGGCTGCTGGCATCACCCAACTGCACCAGCGCATGGTTGATCTGCTCGGCGCCGGTGGCCTGGGCCTGCATCCCTTCGTTGACCATCAACACCCGCGGCGCCAGGGCCTGCACTTGATGGATGATCTGCGACAATTGCTCGCCCACTTGCTGCACCTCGAACATGCCACGGCGCACTTCTTCGGAGAATTTGTCCATGCCCATCACCCCGGCCGACACTGCCGACTGGATCTCGCGCACCATCTGCTCGATGTCATACGTAGCGACGGCGGTCTGATCGGCCAGACGCCGCACTTCGGTGGCCACCACGGCAAAACCGCGACCGTATTCACCGGCCTTCTCGGCCTCGATGGCGGCATTGAGGGACAGCAGGTTGGTCTGGTCGGCAACCTTGACGATGGTCACGACCACCTGATTGATGTTGCCGGCCTTCTCATTGAGGATCGCCAGCTTGGCGTTCACCAGGTCGGCCGCGCCCATCACCGAGTGCATGGTTTCTTCCATGCGTGCCAGGCCTTGCTGGCCGGAGCCGGCGGCCACCGAGGCCTGGTCGGCAGCGGTGGAGACTTCGGTCATGGTGCGGACCAGGTCCTTGGACGTGGCGGCGATTTCCCGGGAAGTAGCGCCGATCTCGGTGGTCGTCGCGGCGGTTTCTGTGGCGGTGGCCTGCTGCTGCTTGGAGGTGGCAGCAATCTCGGTGACCGAGGTGGTGACCTGGACCGAGGAGCGCTGTGCCTGGGATACCAGGGCAGTGAGCTCGGTCATCATGTCGTTGAAGCCGGTTTCCACCGCGCCGAATTCGTCTTTGCGTTCCAGGTTCAGGCGTTTGCTCAGGTCACCGGTGCGCATGATTTCGAGGATGTCGACGATGCGTTTCATCGGCGCCATGATCGCGCGCATCAGCAGCAGGCCACAGAGACCGGCGGCGAGGATCGCGAGGATCAGTGAGACGCCCATGCTGATTTTTGCAGCGGACACCGCGTCGTCGATAGCGTTGGTGGCGCGGTCGGCGACGTTTTTGTTTTCGGTGATGATGTCGTTGAGCTTCTTGCGGCCTGCGGTCCAGGTCGGGGTCAGCTCTTCGTCGAACACTTTGCGGGCGGCGGCGACGTCATTGCGTTGCAGATTGTCCGTTACGGTGGCCAATGCCTTGTTGTAGGCCTGGTGCAGGGCTTCGAATTTATCGAACTCGGCCTGATCATCAGCGCCGTTGATGGTTGCCTTGTAATTGGCCATCTGCGTGAGGATGCGCGCTTCGTAGGACTTGTAGTCGGCCTTGTCGGCGTCGGTGAGCACCTTGTCTTTGCGCAGGCCGATGATGTCGAGGGTGTCGAGGTAACTGTCGACCCAGGCGCTGCGGATCATGGAGCTTAGGTAGACCCCGGGGACTGCGTCGTCGCGAACTGACTCTTCGCCAGCCTCGATCTTCAACAGGCGTGAATACGAGACCACTACCATCAGCAACATGATCGCGATGATGACCGCAAAGCTTGCCAATATCCGTTGGCGCAAGGTCCAGTTCTTCACAGTAATTCCTCGAGGGCCATTCAAATGGAGGGGAGTATAGCTGAGCGGGTGCCATCATTAATCAACGGGTTGTGGGATCTGGGTCACACGGGGGGGGGGAGTTTTTTGGGGGGGGGCATATCCGTTGCTGCGGTAACGGCGGCTTAGGGTTCCGCCCTTAC
>NZ_JAXCIS010000160.1:0-8308 GCF_034044025.1 Pseudomonas sp. SED1 | reverse complement strand
TTTGATTGCATTTCAGGTTGGGGTTTTTGGGGCTTGCAAGTGCGAGGTCGGGAAAGCCTTGGCATACGCCTGGCAAACCCTCAGCACCTGCTCATCCGCAAACCGCGCCCCCACCACATGCAACCCCACCGGTAAGCCATTCGCGGCCAACCCGCACGGCACCGACGCCGCCGGTTGCTGGGTCAGGTTGAAGGGATAGGTAAACGGCGTCCACTCCATCCATTCCCCAAGGCCTGAGCCCGGCGGCACGTTATGCCCGGCCTCGAACGCGGTGATCGGCATCATCGGCGACACCAGCACATCGTAATGTTCATGGAACGCCGCCATGCGCGCGACCAGCGCAGCCCGTGCTTCCAGCGCCGCACTGTAGTCACTGAGGCTGATCTGTTCGCCCAGTTGCGCAATGCGCAGCAACCCCGGGTCCATCAGTTGCCGCTGAGCATCGCTCAACGGCCCGGCCAGGCGCGCCGCACCGGCGAACCACAGGGTATTGAACACCTCCAGCGGATCACTGAACCCCGGATCAATCTGTTCAACATGGGCACCCAACTGCACCAGGCCTTCGACCGCCTGGGCGACGACCCGGGCCACTTGCGGGTCCACGTCCACATAGCCGAAATTCGGGCTGTAGGCGATACGCACGCCCTTCAAGTCAGCCCCGGCCTGCAACCATGGCGTGGTCCGTGGCGCGCCGATCAACCCGTCCCGCGGGTCCGGCTGGGCGATGGTTTGCAGCATCAGCACCGAGTCTTCCACGGTGCGGGTCATCGGCCCCAGGTGGGACAGAATGGTCATCGAACTGGCCGGCCATTGCGGCACGTAACCGAAGGTCGGCTTGATGCCAAAGGTGCCGGTGAACGCGCAGGGAATCCGGATCGAGCCACCGGCATCGCTGCCCTGGTGCAGCACGCCCAGGTTCAAGGCCGCCGCCGCACCGGCACCACCGGATGAACCGCCCGCCGTCATGCGCGTGTCCCAGGGGTTGCGGGTAATCCCATACAACGGATTATCCGTGACGCCTTTCCAGCCGAACTCCGGCGTGGTGGTCTTGCCCAGCAGCACCGCGCCGGCCTTGCGCATGAAGGCCGAGAAGGGCGCATCCACATCCCACCGGCCCTCGGCGGAGGTGGTGCGCGAACCCTTGCGCGTCGGCATGCCGATGGTCTGCGTCAGGTCCTTGATGGACGCCGGCACACCGTCCAGCGCGCCGCACGGCTGGCCCTTGAGCCAGCGCTGTTCCGAGGCTCGGGCCGCGTTCAAGGCGCCTTCCGGGTCGACGTGGCAGTAGGCGTTGACCGCCGGGTTGTAGCGTTCGATTCGCAGCAATGCATCTTCGGTGACTTCCACCGGCGACAGGCTTTTATCCCGATAGAGAGCCAGCAGCTCAACAGCGGTCAGGTTGGCGATATCCGTCATGCCGCTTTCCCTCCTTGCGCCGCGTTGACCATGGCCCGCAGCAACACGGCGCAGCCCGCTGCCAGGTCATCCGGTGCGGCGTTTTCGATTTCGTTGTGGCTGATGCCGCCTTCGCATGGCACAAAAATCATCCCGGCCGGGCCCAGTTCGGCGACGAAGATCGCGTCATGCCCGGCGCCGCTGACGATGTCCATATGGCTCAGGCCCAGGGCGCTTGCACCCTCGCGCACGGCGTTGACGCAGGCGGGGTTGAAGTCCAGCGGCGGGAAGTCGGCAGTAGGCGTCAGTTCAAAGCTCAGGCCGTGTTGCTCGGCAGTCGCTTCGATCACCTGGCGCACTTCGTCGACCATCGCTTGCAGCTTGTCGGCGTGCAGGTGGCGCAGGTCGATGGTCATGTGCACTTGGCCGGGAATCACGTTGCGTGAGCCGGGGTGCAAGCTCAGGCAACCGACAGTGCCGCAGGCATGGGGTTGCTGTTCGTGGGCGATGCGATTCACCGCGCTGACCACTTGCGCCGCGCCTACCAAGGCGTCTTTGCGCAGGTGCATCGGGGTGGGGCCGGCATGAGCTTCGACGCCGGTGAGGGTCAGGTCGAACCACTTCTGGCCCAGGCAGCCCATGACCACGCCGATGGTGGTGGCTTGGTCTTCCAGCACCGGGCCCTGTTCGATATGCGCCTCGAAATAGGCACCCACCGGATGGCCCAGCACGGTGCGGGAACCGGCATAGCCGATGCGCTGCAATTCGGCGCCCACCGACAGGCCTTGCTCGTCCTGCTTGTCGAGGGTTTCCTGCAAGTCGAACTTACCGGCGAACACCCCGGAACCCATCATGCACGGCGGGAAACGCGAGCCTTCTTCGTTGGTCCACACCACCACTTCGATCGGTGCTTCAGTCTCTATATTCAAATCGTTAAGGGTGCGGATCACTTCCAGGCCGGCCATCACGCCGTAGCAGCCGTCGAACTTGCCGCCGGTAGGCTGGGTGTCGATATGGCTGCCGGTCATCACCGGCGCCAGTGCCGGATTACGCCCGGCGCGGCGGGCAAAGATATTGCCGATGGCGTCGATGCTGACGCTACAGCCGGCCGCCTCGCACCATTGCACAAACAGGTCGCGGGCCTGGCGGTCAAGGTCGGTGAGGGCCAGGCGACATACGCCACCTTTTGGCGTGGCGCCCAGGCGAGCGAGGTCCATCAACGATTGCCACAGGCGGTCGCGGTTGATCAGCGGGGCGTTGCTCTGGAGCGGTTGCGCAAAACTATTCATCAGCAGTCTCCGGTCAGGCACTCAGGGCCAGGTAACGGTTCTTGATCGTCGGGTCGGCGCGGAAGGCTTCGGCACTGCCTTCGTACACCACGCGGCCTTGTTCGAGGACGTAATGGCGGTCGGCGAGCTTGTCGCAGACCATCAGGTTCTGTTCCACCAGCAGCACCGGCAGGCCGTCTTCCTTGACCTTGCGCAGGATCTTCACCAGTTCGTCGACGATCACCGGCGCGAGGCCTTCGGTGGGTTCGTCGAGGATCAGCAGCTTCGGATCGTTGAGCAGGGCGCGGGCGATGGCGAGCATCTGTTGCTCGCCGCCAGACAGTGCGTGGCCGGCGTTTTTGCGGCGCTCCTTGAGGCGCGGGAACATGCCGTACACGTCTTCCATCTGCCAGCGGCTGGTCTTGCGCACCGCGATGCGCAGGTTTTCCTCGACGGTCAGCAGGCGGAAGATCCCGCGGTTCTCCGGTACCAGTGCCAGGCCCTGACGGGCGATTTCGAAGATTTTCTGCCCCACCAGCGGCTGGCCGTTGAAGTGAATCTGGCCCTGGCGCGGGCAGATAATCCCGAGGATGCTGCGCAGGGTGGTGGTCTTGCCGGCACCGTTGCGCCCCAGCAGGGTCACCAGTTCGCCGGGATTGACGGTCAGGGACACGCCCTCAAGGACGTGGCTCTTGTCGTAGTAGGAATGGATATTGTCGACGGTCAGCATCAGGCGGCTTCTCCCAAATAGGCGGTGCGCACGCGCTCGTCGGCGCGCACGAATTCCGGTGTGCCTTCCACCAGGATCTGGCCGTGGCTCATCACGGTGATGCGTTGGCTGATGGACATGACGATGCTCATGTTGTGCTCGATCAGCAGCACGGTATGGTCGCGGCCGAGGTCGCTGATCAGTTGGGTCATGATCGGGATGTCGTCGATGCCCATGCCCGATGTGGGTTCGTCGAGCATCAGCAGCTTGGGTTTGGAGCAGATCGACATGCCGACTTCCAGCACCCGTTGCTGGCCGTGGGACAACTCGCCGGCCAAGGTGTCGGCGCGGGCGGTGAGTTGCAGGCGTTCCAGCACCTGGTCGGCCATCTCCAGGTGTTCGCGCTTGCTGTCGACCCGGCGCCAGAAGTTCAGGGCGCGGGCACCGTCGCGGCCCTGGGCGGCCAGGCGCAGGTTCTCGCGCACGCTGAGGTTCTGGAACAGGCTGGTGAGCTGGAACGAGCGGGCCATGCCCAGGCCGACGCGGCCGTGGGCCGGTTTGCGCATCAGGTTCTTGCCGTCGAAATGAATCGCCCCGGCAGTGGCCTGGCGTTCGCCGGTCAGGCAGTGGAACAGGCTGGTCTTGCCCGCGCCGTTGGGGCCGATGATGGTGTGGATGGTGCCGGCCTCGACCTTGAGGTTGACGCCGTTCACCGCGTGGAATGCGCCGTAGGCCAGTTCCAGGTTTTTGGTTTCCAACAGGATGCTCATGACAGCTTCTCCTTGCTCACAACGTCGGCCTTGCGGCTGCCGCGCACACGTTCGAACAGGGTCGACAAGCCGCCCCACAAACCGCCGCGCATGAAGATCACCACCAGGATCAGAATCACCCCCAGCAGCATCAGCCAGCGCGGCCACAGGTCAGACAGGAAGTCCCCCAGCAGCACGATGGAGCCGGCGCCCAGCAAGGAGCCGAACAGCGACCCGGTGCCGCCGACGATGGTCATGATCAGGATGTTCTCGGACATCGCCAGGTCGATGTTCGACAGCGGCACAAAGTGCAGCAGCATCGCGTACAGCGCCCCGGCAATCCCGGTCACGGCGCCAGACAGTACGAACACCAGTATCTTGAAGTGGCGGGTGTCGTAGCCGATGGCTGAAGCGCGGGTTTCGTTTTCGCGAATTGCCATCAACGTGCTGCCGAATGGCGAGGCGATCACCCGGCGCGCGCCGATGAAGATCAGCAGGAACAGCACCGCGACAAACCCGTAGAACGCGCGGGCATCGGTGAGGGACAACAGCACCGTGTCACCGATGCGGATTTCCGGGCGCGGCACGCTGAGCAGGCCGTTGTCGCCGCCGGTCCAGTCGCTCAGGGTGTAGGCGACGAAGTAGGCCATCTGGCTGAAGGCCAGGGTCAGCATCACGAAGTAAATGCCGGTGCGGCGGATCGCCAGGGCGCCCACCAGAAACGCCAGGAAACCACCGGCGACCGCAGCGCCCAGCAATGCGCTGAACAGGCCGAGTTGCAGGTGGATCATCAGCAACGCCGCGCAGTAGGCGCCGGCCCCGAAGAAGATGCCTTGGCCGAACGACAGCAGCCCGGTGTAACCCAGCAGCAGGTTGCAGGCGAGGGCCGCCATGGCAAAGATCAGGATCTCGGTGGCCAGGGTCGCCGAGGGCAAAATCAACGGTAAGCCGATCAATACCGCCAGCACCAACAGCAGCATGTAGCGCGACTGGGTTTTGGCGAACGGCAGGGGATTTTTCTCGCTCATGTCAGGCTCTCCCGAACAGGCCGTAAGGACGCACCAGAATCACCACGGCCATTGCACCGTAGATCATCAGGCTCGCGCCCTGGGGCCAGAGTGTGGTCATCAGGCTTTGCACCACGCCGACCAACAGGCCGCCGACCAGTGCGCCGCTGAAGGAACCCATGCCGCCAATCACCACCACCACGAAGGCCACGCCGAGGATTTCCGGGCCGACAAAGGGCTGGGCGCCGCGCAACGGGGCGAACAGCACACCGGCAACGCCTGCCAGGGCCACGCCGAGGGCGAAGGTCATGGAGAACAGGCGGAAAATGTTGGTGCCCAGCAAGGACACGGTTTCCGTGCTTTCACTGCCGGCGCGCACCAGGGCGCCGAAGCGCGTGCGTTCCAGCAGCAGCCACAGGCCAAGGCCAACGAGGCCGGAGAACACGATCAGGAACAGCCGATAGTAGGGGTAGACGAAATCGCCGACCACCAGTACCCCGCGCAGTAATTCCGGCACGGCGACGCTTTTGCCCACCGGGCCCCAGATCATCACGCTGGCTTCCTGGATGATCAGGGCGATGCCCAGCGTTACCAGGATCTGGAACATGTGCGGCAAGTGATAAATCCGCTGGATCAATAATCGCTCGATCACCCAGGCCAGTGCGGCCACCACCAGCGGCGCAATCAGCAGTGCCAGCCAGAAGCTGCCGGTGAGGCTGACGGCGGTGTAGCAGATGTAGGCACCCAGCAAAAAGAACGCACCGTGGGCGAAGTTGACGAAGTTCAGCAAGCCGAAAATGATCGTCAAGCCGACCGCGATCAGGAAGTAAATCATCCCAAGGCCCAGGCCGTTGAGAATCTGGAACAGGTAAAGATTAAGCATGCAGGAACCCTCGGCAGGTGGCCGCGTGAGCGGCCCTGCGCTGTGTCACCAGTAGATTTTCAGCGGATCAGCCGAGCACGCAGCCCGTGGCTTCCACCGGTGGGAACGACTGACCGGAGCTGAGCACCTTGGCCAGGTCGTCCTTGTCGGCCATATCGGCGGCGGCCTTGCCTGCCAGCAGGTAGTAATCCTTGATCACCTGATGGTCGCCGGCGCGGATCGATTCCTTGCCAGTGGGGCCTTCGTAGCTCAAGCCCTGCATGGCCTTAGCCACGGTCGGGCCGTCGAAACTGCCAGTGGAGATGATGGTTTCGAGCATGACCTTGGTGCTGATGTAGTCAGCGGCCAGCGGGTAGGTGGGGTTGATGCCGTATTTGGCTTTGGTCAGTTTCACCAAATCGCGGTTGAGCGGGGTGTCGACCTGATGCCAGTACTGCGCGCCGAGGTACACGCCTTCCAGTACGTCACTGCCCAGCTCCTGAAACTGATCGAGGCCGGCGGACCACACCAGCAGCACTTTCATGCGCTCCTTGATGCCGAAGTTCACCGCTTGGCGCAGGGTGTTGGACGACTGGCTGCCGAAGTTCAGCAGCACCAGCACATCGGGTTTGGCGGCGATTGCGTTGGTCAGGTAACCGGAGAATTCCTGTTCCTGCAGCGAGTGGTAGCTGTTGCCGGCGTGTTCCAGGCCATGCTCGGCCAGCACCGATTTGGCGCCTTCGAGCAGGGCTTCACCGAACACGTATTGCGGGGTGATGGTGTACCAGCGCTTGGCGTCGGGCAGCAGCTTGATCAGCGGCACGAGTGTCTCGCGGATCGCACCGTAAGTCGGCACCGACCAACGGAAGGTGGCGCTGTTGCAGTCCTTGCCGGTGACTTCATCGGCGCCCACCGGGGTCATGAACACGCCACCGGCCTTGCTCACTTCCTTGGCCACCGCGAGTGCCGAAGACGACAGGGTACAGCCCTGGAAGAAGCGTGCACCGTCCTGCTGGATTGCTTCCTGGACCTTGCGCACGGCCTTGCCGGCGTTGCCTTCGGTGTCGATCACCTTGTAGACCAACGGGCGACCGAGCAGCTCGGGGTGTTGTTCCACCGCGAGGCGTGAACCCATGTCGGCAAATTTGCCATAGCTGGCAAAGGCGCCAGACATGGACTTGAGGCCGTAAAAGGTAAAGGGCTCGGCGGCGAATGCAGAACGCACGCTCAGCGGAAGGCTGAGGGCGGCTGCGGCGGTGAGACTGGCTTTCAACAACGTACGACGCTGCATGGGGTGACTCCCTGGATTAGTTATTGGCAGGAGTGGCAATGGCGATACGGTGGAGCACGGCCTGTGGGCAGGCCTTTTATTGGGGGTTGGGGGGTGTCAGTGGTTGTGATCGAACTCCAGTAGAAAGTGCGGGCTGACTTCACCTTCAAGGGCGGTCATGTGGTGTTCGGCATCGCACATGTGTTCGTGCATCAGGCTGCGTACGGTGGCTTCGTCTTCGGCTCGGAAGGCGATCAGCAGTTGCTTGTGGTAGTCGAGGTTGGCGGCGTCGAATTGCTTGCGCTTGGGTTTGTAGGCTTTTTTCAGGACGACCAGGTCGCGCAGCAGGTCGTTGAGGAATTGCGCCATGAAGCTCAGTAGCGGGTTGGGGCATGCCTTGGCCAGCAGGTTGTGGAATTCGAGTTCGGCGATGCGTTGTTCGCGTTGGCCGGCTTCGCTGTCTTCGGGGGCGCTGCAGAAATCGACGTTGTCCTGGAGGGCGCGGTAGTCGTCTTCGCTCAGGTGGCCCAGCACGGAGACGGCGAGTTCGACTTCGATGACTTTGCGCAGTTGGTAGACCTGTTCGCCGTCCAGGTGCTGGAAGTGCAGGTAGTTGCGCAAGGCGCGGCTGGCGGGTTCGGTGCCGGCCTGGTTGAGGTAGGCGCCGCCGCTGGGGCCGGTGCGGGTGTTGACCAGGCCTTCGACTTCCAGCGCCTTGAGGGCTTCGCGGGCGGAGCCTTTGGAGCACTGGAAGCTTTCCATCAGCTCGCGTTCGGTGGGCAAACGGTCGCCGGGTTTCAGGGCATCGGTGACGATTGAGCGTTTGACCGACTCGACGATGACGTCGGAGAGCTTCTGGCGTTTGCGGCGCAACGGGCGGCTTAGCATGGTGGTTGATTGATCCTATTAATGCGCATTAATAGTACTTAATAGGGGTTTGGGGTGGGGCGTCAACGGAGGGGGTCGTTTTTGGTTTGGATGGGTCGTAAATGGGGTGGGTGTGTATATCCGTTGCTGCGGTCAGGGCCGCTTATGGTTCCGCCCTTAC